>JAHJNE010000551.1 GCA_018820995.1 Gammaproteobacteria bacterium
GATCAATCGCATCTCTGCTTCAAGGACTATCGCGTGAATTTAAGATACCGACAACGACTCACCGCAGGCTGCTTCGCGAGCCTACTACTCAGCACCAGTGCACTGGCAAATACTTACCAACTGTTTTTGGTTCGGCACGCCGAAAAAGCGGCGACGTCACCCGACCCCGAGTTATCCGAATGCGGACAACAACAGGCACAAGCACTGGCAACCTTATTAAAAGACGTCCAGTTGCCACAGCTATTCCATACGAGTTATCAACGAACCACCAAAACGGCTGCGGCGCTGCTACAACCGGGTCGAACTATGCAGTCTTTTGAGCCGGGGAAATTAACTGAATTCTCGAAACAACTGCAACAAGCTGAGCAATCTGCAGTCATTGTGGGCCACAGCAACACTACGCCAGAGCTAGCTGCTTTGTTGTCAGGTAAAGATATAGCACCAATGTCAGAACAGGAATATGGTGTGATTTATCAGCTAACGTTTCACAATAACCAACTGCTTTCGCTGAACAAACTTCAGCTGCCGCAACCGGCTATCTGCAGTCAACATGAAGCCAAACCATAGTTCATCATTCGATGATGTTTGGCAAATCGTGTCCGCCAAACAAGCTTTAATCTCCAATAAAAAAGCCCTCCGAAGAGGGCTTAAATTCCAACTAAACCAATTCCAACAAAATCAGCTTGATTACTTAACTTTCCTTAGAAAGTGTAACGAACTGTCAGATCAACACTACGTGCCGTCTGGAAGTTGGTTGGTGTTTTAAAGTTCTTGTTCTGACGGGTGTCAACGCGGTCCACATCACCTGTTTCGTTGTATTTAGTCACTTCCTGCGTGTTAAACAGGTTATAGACTGTAGCTTGTAACGTCAGCTTGTTATCTGCCCATTCAGGGATATAACTAACCGACATACCTACATCTTTGGTCCATGGCGTACGGCCTTCCTGACCACGTGTAGTCGGCTGGCTCACACCTTGAGCGTCAACACAATAAAATGCAGAAGCACCGTAGCCCCTTAGGCCAGCAGAATCAACACCTAAACCTTCTAATGGTACATAACCATTACAGTTCACTGGACGACCTGAGGCAATGTTCAGGTTCGCAGAAACCATAATTTCATCTGTGACATCATAACCACCATAAATCTTAAATGTGTGGCGGCGATCGTTTGGCAGGTAACCATCAGTATTAGTTTGGAAACGTTCGTGGTCGAAATCTTGCGTCAAACCAGCGTCATCCTGTTCCAGCGTCGAGTTGACGTAACCTTCAATGTTACCTTCACTTTTCGCCAGAGTGTAAGACGCGTTCATGTACCAGCCATCTTGTTTATCACGGCTCAGGCTGAATTCTAACGCGTTGTAAGTACGGTCATACTTCGGTAATTTAATGTAGCTGTTCGGGATCACCGACTCCACCAACTTGCCGTCGTTGTTCACATCAATCATTAGTTTAAAATCATTGCCTGGGTTCATAATCATACAACCGGCCATGCTTCTATAATCGAAGTTGTCATACCCTTGATCTTTCGCCCAGTCAATAAATGGTTGATGCGAACAATAATCGTCCATACCATCCTGAATTTTCCGGGTAACGAACTTGACACCACCGCTCCAGGCATCCATTAATTCGGTTTGGTAACCGATGATTAATTCGTCTTGGTGCATTGGTTTTAAATCTGTGACGGCTATCGTACCTGGGTTTGCCGCAACACGTGGCTGGGCTTCAAAAGTACCAATTTCTTGACCTAACTTGATCGGTGCGCCAGTAGTCGCATCAATTTTTCCATCAAAACCCCAATAACGAATGTCATACCACTCTATACCTGCAGCGCGGATGTTGGTATTGGCGGCAACCGGAATGTAATAACGGCCTAATGTACCGTAAATTTTCTGGCTTGAATCGCCATTTACGTCAAAAGAAAAACCTAAACGAGGGGCGATGTTATTTTTCGCTTCAACAAACTTCTCGCCATCGGCGTTGGTGTTGCTAAAGCCTTCTGAACGTAATCCTGCATAAACCATAAAGCGATCAGTCATCTGCCAACTATCTTCAATATAAAAGGCTTCGTTTTGCACTTCATATTCTGCAGAAATTGAACCCCGATCCCAAGTCCGAACATACTCAGTACCTGGAGTTAATTTAACACCATTTACAGTTGCGCCATTTGCACCGGCACGGTAATAACGGTAGTAATAGTTATTATGACCAATACCGGTATAAACAACACCTGCATGTCCTGAAGTCCAGGTATCTAAATCCAAACCTGCACGCAAGGTGTGATCACCCAACCGGTATTCGGCATCTAAACGATAGGCTAAACGCTCATCGGTGTCTGGACCAAATGTAGTGTCACGGATAGTCGCTTGTGAAGTGTTCCAGCAACCTAGGTAGTCTAAAGATGGGTTGGTACGACCATCCCATACCCGTGGACATTCCCAACCATCTAAACGGTCAGGGGTGGTGTAGATTTCATTTTTGATTGAGCCGATAGTGGCAGAAATGCTGAAGTCATCGGTAATAATACCGGTGTACTTACCAATTAAGATGTTACCACCATCATGGAAAGTACGGTCATTCTCTAATTCACCATGGTAGCCGGTGTAAGCTTCTTCTTCTGGTTTGGTATAATCGATTTGTCTTCTTTCATTTTTATTGCGTAACGCAGTCAATTCGACAATATGGTTTTCAGTGATGTTCCAGTCAATTTTTAACAACGCCAATGGTGAATCATTGGTTTCATTGAAGGTGCTACGCCCACTCAGGCCATTGCTATAATCGTTACGCTCATAATCATTGATTTCAACCATACCGTACACGAACAGCGTATCTTCAATCAGTGGACCGCCGCCTTGCAGCACGTAAGATTTGCTATCACGATCATCTGCTGAAGCGAAAGACTGGTAGCCTTTTGTTGCTTCATCATAAGAATAAGCATCTTTCGATGATGCGCGCAGTGATTTTGGCTTTAAATACATGGAAGCGCCAAATTCCCAGTTGTTAGTACCTTTTTTACTTACGACGTTAATCACGCCGCCTAAAGAGCGGCCGTATTCAGCACCGTAACCACCTGTTTTGATCTGTTGCTGTGCAATCGCATCAAATGGCAGTGAGGCAAACTCAGTTAAACTACGGGCGTTGGTAATATCAAAACCGTTCAGGTAATAACCGTTTTCAGCAACAGATGCACCACCAAACGAAGCTAAGTTACCAAAACCTGAATCACCAGCAACGGTACCTGGCGCTAACAGCGCAACTGCGGTCAGGTTGCGGCCGACGGGTAACATTTCAAGTTGGTCAGCTGTAAATACTGTGGTGGATTCAACGGATGTTACGTCGATAGCAGAAATGCGGCTACCGGTCACGCTAATCACTTCTGTCGCACCGTCATCAAAAGAAACTGCAGAACCAGTGCCGATAGAGACCATGATGTCACGGGACTGACCATCGCTGGTTACCTTATATTTGCCGGTAGGTAATGCGGCAAAACGGTAACGACCATTTGCATCAACCATCACCTGACGAGTTAAACCGGTGTCAGCACTGACCACTGTGACTGTAGTACCAGCTTTCGCTTGACCATAAACAGTACCGGTAGAGTTATCCGCAAAAGCGGGAGTGGCAAAACAAAAACCTACTGCTAGCGCAAGGGCCGAGAGCTTAATTGGAAGATTATTATGCATTTTAATTCCTGGATTTATTTTAATTTCTCTTTTTGTGTCTCAAAAAACTGACTTTGCATCGTTCGTCTCGCAAAGTACCGATTTTTGATCATATTGTAACATTACGGTGAATCAGTCTAAAAATCCACCGGATGTGCACGACACATACAGTTACACAAAACTACTACAGATCACAAAATATTTTCTATCAATTATTGGAATAGGATATATAGAATTTTCGTTTTTTTGTTATAACCAAAAAGTTATAAGTAAACAATTTGAGTGATAAGCAACAAAACTGAGGCTAAATGCGGAAAAATACGACGAATGACTAACTTAAATTATTTATTCGCTAATGAATTCGAAACCTAATGAAGAATTGTATAAGAAAGCGACAATTTACTGTTTGTAACAACTGTTACACCTTTGGGTGTCGGTGCAACACCAAATCCTCCTTACACAATTGAAACATTACATATTTTAATAAAGGTTAAATGCACCAAATCGACAGCTTTTTGCTCTGTTAAATAGCGAATGACATTAAGAGCAGCAGCCTGGCGCACCAAACCAGTGCGTTTAGAATTACGCGCTGGATGAAGGTGCACTTATTTATATCAGTAGCCGAACTAAGCAGTTTCACTTTCCGAAGTGGAAAGTTGCAAAAGGCACAACACTTCAGCATGTGTGGTATGAGGGAAAAAATCGAATAGCTGAACTTTTCGAAGTTTATATTGGGCCAGCAATGCTAAATCACTGCTCAGAGATTGCGGGTTGCAACTGGAATACAATAACCAGTTTGGTTGAAGCATGACGACAGTCGCGCATAACTCTGCCCCCAAACCGCGCCTGGGAGGATTGACGACTAACAAATCTGGACGGCTCTGCTGCGCTTTAGCAAAGGCTGCTGCATCAAGTGCCTGAAAATTAAAATCGGTGAGTCCAAGTAAAGCAGCAGATTGACTGGCACAGGCTATCGCAGAGGCCGATATTTCGATGCCGGTGAGCACGCGACCTGGTGCCGCCAAGTGCAACGCAAAACCACCGACCCCACAAAATAAGTCCCAAATGTTGATGATTGGCAAGTCAGCAGTCCAGTCCCTTGCCGTTTGATATAACTTTGCAGCAAGTATTGGATTGGTCTGAAAAAAGCTCTGAGGTTGAATATACATCGGCACGTCATTCAGCAACTCTGGCAACATCGTTTGGGCGGTCAGTATTAATTCGACCTCGCCTTCTAACACCGCTTTGTGTTCCGGTTGCAGATTTACAGAACACACACAAAGTTCAGGCCACTGCTGTTGAAGTGTCGGTAAATGTTTGCGCATTGCAGCCACAAAATTCTGCGAGCGCATAACAAACCGTAACATCCATTGTCCTGTACTGTTACTGCGGGTAAGCAACACAAATTTTAATTCACCAGTTCTCTTTTCAACATCATAAGGTTGCAGCCCGGCGAGCTTTATAAACCCGATAATATGTTGAAAAGCGATACCAAATTGCAATGGATAAAGTGGGCAGTCAGTCAAATCGATCTGTTGTTGCTGATGATTCACAATCCCCAAAATCGGCTCTGACGCAGTGCCCATCACCACCATCTTAGCTTTGTTTCGAAAATGCATCGATTCACTTGGCTCAGGGCGCAAGGCCACACTTTCATCAACTGCAGGTAATACGGCTAAAAGTTTTGACTGCTTTTCTTGTAGCTGCATAGCATACGGTTGCTCGATTAAACTGCAAGAATGGCATTGGGCGGTGGCGAAGTATTGACAAAGCATCAGATATCCAGCTTGAAAAGGACAACAATCAGAATTCTA
>JAHJNE010000552.1 GCA_018820995.1 Gammaproteobacteria bacterium
ATTACGGTATCTGCACCCCAACGGGTCGCCCAAATCAGTTTTTCCACTTCTTCTTCAATACTGGAACTGACTGCCGAGTTACCGATATTGGCATTCACTTTCACCAGAAAATTGCGACCGATAATCATCGGCTCGGCTTCAGGATGATTAATGTTCAGCGGAATAATGGCACGGCCAGCTGCCACTTCCGCGCGCACAAATTCGGCGTCTATCGTTGCCGGAATAATTGCGCCAAAGTGTCTGCCCGATTGTTGAGGTTGCAGTCGTTGATCTTGCTGTGAAGCTAAATTGGCCCTAGCCATATTTTCGCGGCAGGCAATAAATTTCATTTCAGCAGTAATAATTCCGGCACGGGCATAATGCAGTTGGGTGACTCTTTTACCCGGCAGCGCTTGTCGGCATTCAGAAGAAAATTCGGTTGACCATTGATTGAGTTCAATGTCGTCCGGTGAAAACTGCCGGCAACTTGGTGCAGTGTCCTTTCGCGCGTCTAACCAGTGTTGCCGAATGCGTGGCAGGCCGCTACGCACATTTATTTTCTGGGCGGGGTCACCAAATGCACCACTACAGTCATACAGAAAAATCTGGCTTTGCGCAGCGTCAGTTAAAGTGACAGCGCGGCAGGGGACCTGAATATTTTCACCGGCATCCAGATAAACCCGGCTGGAACCGGAAAATTGATGCGGTTGGATTTGATGAATGTTGTCCATCGCTTGTTGGCGTAAAGTACGACGATTGAGAGCCGAAGTTGGCTTGTATGAAGTGGTTGAAGACATAGCAATCCTTAATAAACCAATGGGTTAACAAAGTTGCTTGTCTGGAGTTTGTTGGAGTAATGACGACTGATTGCCACGCGGCTGCCTGTATGCTGTATACGCTGAAGCGGCTCGGTAAGGCAGATGGAGTTATCCCAATAAAGGTACGATTGGGGAATAATTCCGGGTCCACTACCCTTGTTCCCTTCGCAGGTTCTAACCTGATCAGGTTCAACGGATCCCGCTTAACGCGGTCTCAGCCCAACTGGGCACTCCGACAAGAGTGCCGAGTATAGGGAAAATTAAAGATTAAACGCAAGTAAAACGATCGTTTTTTGAAATAATTGCAGTGTAATTATGAATTGAAGTACTTTGCCCGAAGCATGATTTAACGCGATGCCGAAGTATATTCGAACGACATTTGGACGTGAGTCTATTGAATACCCGCGTCTTTAGGTTTGGTGAGCGCATCCTGCTCCCGCTGTTGCGCAGAATGGATTCGCCGTTCACGAAACTGTTCAGCTGATTTGGCAATACTGTGATAAAGCAATGTCATTGGCCCCATTTTTAGCAAATGACCGCGAATCATCCACCAAACATGCGCCAGTCGATGCCAGCTACTCGTCGGGTCAAACAATTGTGCCAGCAACCAGCGCATCGAACGTCGCTGTGAATGATTGGCAAACGGCTTCAACTGGGCTATTGCCTGTGCTGAAACGTCAATTTTAAATAACCAGGCGAGAACATCAAAAGCATAATAAACAGCTGCTTGTGCATTTAAGTCAGTAGCTGCTTGCACGATTTGTAATTCGCCTTCCGACATCGCATCCTGAAAAAGTTGGTACAAATCCCACAAATCTTTGACCAATTTATGGGTTTCATCTTGGTAAAAAAGATGAACACAGGCATGCACAAACATGAGTGCTTTAGTCGGAACAGCAAAGGATGAACCTGCCAGTGGGATAGACTGACGTAACAAAGGTTCAATCAGGATGTTTTCGTTGGATGACACCGGATAAATATGATGGTGCAAATCAATCGATACGCCGCGTAAATAGTGCACTAGAGGTGGGTGTTGATGTGACCACCGTAGGTAATATCGTCGGTCATAATCCGACATACCAAATTCGATAAATCCGGCCTCATTCAGACGTAATAACGCATCAGGAAACTGTTCTTGCGGCACCAGTATATCGATATCTGAAAAGACCCTGCCACGCGACATTCCAAGCTCTGTCAGTCGATAGGCACAACCTTTGAGTAAGACACAAGGATAAGGCGCGTCCTTAAAGAACGGCTCAAGTTTTAGCATTTCTTTGATTAAACTAACTTTTTGTTTTTGAGCGTAGATATAGCCTGAATAGAGATGCGTTTTCACTTTATCAGGAATGCTCTGATACAACCCAGCGTCTTGCAGTAGGAAATAACAACTACCTAACAAAGCTTGTTCGCGAGCCTGATGAATGAAGTCTGTCCAACATTCTGCACTGGCTTCTTGAATAAATTGAGCAGGGTTTTGCAGTAGTTGCAAACAAACTGGGATCATTAATCAAGCTCCGCAATCAGCTGCAATGCTTCATCAGTATTGGCATATTCCAGCCGAATGCCTACCACTTGTTTGACTAACCGCCCTAGGGTTTCGAAGCCGACTTCGGCCAGCACTGTATAGTTAAAGCAATTCACGGCGAGCTGCATAAAGAGCTGGCTTTGTTCGATACCGGAAAATTCAGTTGCGGTGATGTCGGCGTTATATTTTGGAAAAATAACGTAGCTAGGTTGGATAGGTTGATGCATCAATTGCCAACTTTCTGCCGTCGGGGGTAAATATCCAATGGTGCCTTTGAAGGTATCTGGCACTATACACTGCACGATATTTGCTGAAAATCGTTGATTTAACACAGCGATTGACCGGTTCTTTAAACTAATGGGTCTAACAAACGGCCATATAAGACCTGTTTCGGGGTCAACCAGACAATGTTCATCGGACAATAAACGCCAGCCTGTCAACATAAGGAGCGCACATAAAGTGCTTTTGCCAGAGCCTGGAGGTGCAGGAAGGATAAGACTAATGCCGTTTTTCTCGAGCACCGCAGCATGAATGCATAGATACCTGTTTTGATAAGAAGATACCGCCCAGTTTAAACCCCATTCAAAGACGCTCAGCAGTTGCGGTTTATCGGTCATTCGAAAATGGTGCTGGCCAAGCTTGAAAGCATAACTTTGGCTTAATGAAAGCCAGTTCTTCTTAAAATCGATTTGAAAATCAATAATGTCGTTTGTTGGAGTTGTTTGAAGAACTGAGTGGGGATAAAGCTGCTTCAGCTGGTCAAATAAAGTGTGACCACTAGTATTCACCTGAAAATTAAATGGGGCGGAGGCCAGCACAAAACTTGTAGTCATTGCGAATCAATTTTCCACTGTTGAAGTGGACAAGGTAGCAGTTTCAGGCAGTTGGATCCATGTATCTTGTGTGAACTCGTCAAAACAGACCAGTCCTGAACAGTCGTCGGTCACAAGAGTTAAGATTGTAGGTTTGTCACCCCTGACGATGCTTTTTACATAATCAGGGGTATCGTGGGTAGACGGGAGCAATCGATCAGGCTCCGATCGTATAAAACTTCAGCAATGTGCGTAAATCTTCTTTTCCATTGTCGCGACTTAAAGCATCTTGATAGGCGTTAATCAGATCTTGTGGCGCTGGGTAACACAACTCGCGGCTTCCATATTGATTGCGGTATTCTGAGTGTCGTTCCCAAACTGCACCAATTAATGCAGCAACCAAATATTGCTCCAGTGTGTTATTGGCATTCAAACAAGTTTGAAGGGTAGACGTCGTGCCAGTGCCAAACACTTCAGAAAACTTTGTGGAATTAATCAGCACGATAGAACCCAACATACCTGGCTCCCGCTTGATACCAGTATATTTTGAATAACGCGAACCTGATTTTTTTGTATAACAAGTTGAGACCTTGACGGTACTCCACCAGTTTTTGCAATTGCTTTTTGATACTTCGGTATATTTCTTACCTGATCTGGTAAACAAAGTATTCTTATAAGTCGCTAATAAATAATCATTAAAATCGACGCTAAAAACATTTTTGGCGATTGCTATGCTCGACCATTTTGGTTTTTGATAGGCAGCTGGTTTACTATTGGTTGTAGACGTAGCCGATGCAACAGCAGAACCGGAGTTACTTAGACTGGTTTCACCCGGTGTGCATTTTAAGTCGACACAACCCCAGGCACTACCACTTTTAATTGACATGATTACAGGCAACGAACCCACACCAGCGCGGGTTAAAAACTTACGACGTGACAACCCAGGAGCCTGTTCCTGTGGCAAAACTGCAGGAGTCGCAGTTACATCAGTGGTTTGTATATCGTGTTGTTGGTTCATTTTACTACCTCGAAATCAAATTCGAACTTATCAAGCAAGAAATCAGCCAATATTATAAGTTGCTGATTTAGCAAGCTTAAATGCTAGTGTCCGTTAGCGCAGGTGTAAAGGTGTAAAGCACTTTGACACTTGCAGTCTATGGTGCTGCTATATCGCATATACTAGCGAATAATTCACCGAAATGCGATGTCAAAATCGGTGTTTTCAATTTTTAAAATTTGTCTGCTACGCAGTAACGAAACGATACAACGCTTGCAGTATTTGTATTTTTTTCGGATCGTTTTGCTGACTTTCAGCCGAACGTTCTAATGCCAGAGTAAATTCTTCATAGGTTAATGCTGGTTGGTCCACACCAAAAGTTAATTTATCATGACAATATCGCCGCCACTTTTCCATTTCGTCATGCGTTAGGCTGTGTGGATAATTTCTTGCTCTAAACCGGAACAGGAGCTGATTGAGCCGGTCATCTTGGAACTGAATTTCGCTACCTTGCAGCGCTTCTGGCGATAATTGATGCAATCGTTGCATCAATTGTTTGTCTTGATCTGAAGTAAACCCTTGATAAAGTTGATAGTCTGGATTTGTCTCTGC
>JAHJNE010000553.1 GCA_018820995.1 Gammaproteobacteria bacterium
CACGCTAATAAAACCACCAAACAAGTGTTTTCCGACGTCTCGCATGGCATTTCAATGCTGGTGACTTTTATTATCAAACTGGCGCCGATCGGTATTTTTGGCTTAGTGGCCGAAACCGTCGCCACTACAGGTTTTGCCGGCCTTGCCAGTTACGGCCAGTTGCTGATGGTGTTGGTAGGTTCGATGCTGCTGATAGCTTTGGTGGTTAATCCGGCGCTAGTGTTTGTCACCACCCGCAAAAACCCTTACCCGCTGGTGCTGACTTGTTTGCGTGAAAGTGGTATCCCGGCATTTTTTACCCGCAGCTCAGCCGCTAATATTCCGGTCAACATGATGTTGGCGGAGAAATTAAAACTGGATGAAGACACCTATTCCGTCTCCATTCCATTAGGGGCAACCATTAACATGGCGGGTGCGGCAATTACTATTACCGTATTAACCCTGGCGACCGTGCATACCATGGGCATTGAAGTCGATTTTGCGACCGCGATGTTGCTGAGTTTGGTGGCTGCAGTGTCAGCCTGTGGCGCTTCAGGTGTTGCTGGTGGTTCGTTGTTACTGATCCCACTGGCTTGTGGTTTGTTTGGTATTTCCAGTGATGTGGCGATGCAAGTGGTTGCCATAGGTTTTATTATTGGCGTAGTGCAGGATTCCTGCGAAACCGCACTCAATAGCTCGACCGACGTGGTATTTACGGCGGCGGTTTGTCAGGCTAAAACATAATAAACAGCGGGAGCTACCCGTCGTAGCTCCCGCTTTTTCTGTCGCACTTTTTGAATGCAAGTCAAAATACCCCAGCTCTGTCCGCCTACCTGCATTGATGTATCTCTGTATTTCTGCAGCACCTCGCCAGCCTAATTCCTTTTAGTTATATCAGATCGTAATCCCTTCTTGGATTCAGGACGTTTAGACGTCTAATATTCCGCGGTAATGAATATCATCGCGGCTATCAGGACACCAAGGGTGCCAAAGTCGCTGATGCAAGTTAATAGCTACATCCGTAGCGGGAGCGCGCAGTGCAGTACTTACCCATTTTTACCAACCTTAGCGGCAAAGCCGTGTTACTGGTCGGCGGCGGCCATGTGGCGCTGCGTAAAGCCCGTACGTTGCTGAGTGCGGGTGCAGTACTGACGGTGGTATCTCACCAGTTTGAAGCTGAATTTTACGACTGGCAGCAACAAAAACAAGCGCAGCTGATTCAGGGTGATTTTGACGATGCGCAGCTCCCAGGTCATTGGCTGGTGCTGGCCGCGACCGATGATGATGCCGTCAATGCCGCCGTACATCAGGCAGCGACAGCACGGCAAATTTGGGTCAATACCGTTGATGATCAGGAAAAATGCGA
Organism: Gammaproteobacteria bacterium; assembly: GCA_018820995.1. Lineage (GTDB taxonomy): Bacteria > Pseudomonadota > Gammaproteobacteria > Enterobacterales > Alteromonadaceae > Pararheinheimera. The sequence goes on from JAHJNE010000553.1 coordinate 1,346, forward strand.
GTTTATTTTCCCATCGATTATCGACCGCTCACCAATCTTAGTCGCCATCTCCAGTGGCGGCACCGCACCGGTTTTAGTACGGCGGTTACGCGAAAAACTGGAAACCTTGCTGCCACAGCATTTAGGGCCTTTGGCTGAGTTAGTTGGCAAATTCCGCACGAAGGTGCAGCAAAAACTGCACAATTTTGCCGAGCGTCGGCAGTTCTGGGAAAAAGTATTTAACTCCAATGTCGTCAGCCTGGTGCAAACCCAGCAACTTGAGGCGGCAGAGATTGAGCTTAATCAATCGCTCACCAACCACCAACCGAGCAAAGGCGAAGTGTACGTGGTCGGCGCGGGTCCTGGCGACCCGGAATTATTGACCCTTAAAGCACTGCAACTGATGCAACAAGCAGATGTGGTGGTGTACGACTATCTGGTGTCTGAACCCATTATGCAGCTGGTGCGCCGCGATGCGGAGCTGATATGTGTTGGCAAAAAAGCCGGTGCGCATTCAGTGGCACAAGAACATACCAATCAGTTGTTAATCGACCTCGCGCTGGCTGGCAAAAAAGTCTGCCGACTCAAAGGTGGCGACCCTTTTATCTTTGGCCGGGGTGCCGAAGAAATCGAAGTGCTGTTACCGCATCAGATCCCCTTTCAGGTGGTGCCTGGCATCACTGCCGCGGCGGGTTGCGCTGCCTACGCCGGTATTCCACTGACGCATCGGGACTATGCCCAGGCGGTACAGTTTGTCACCGGTCATTGCCAAAAAGATGGCAAAGAGCCGGACTGGCATAGCATCAGCCGACCGAACCAAACCCTGGTGATTTACATGGGCTTGATGAAA
>JAHJNE010000554.1 GCA_018820995.1 Gammaproteobacteria bacterium
GCAGAAGCGCCGGCTCGGGTTATTGTGCTGGCAGGCAAACCTATTGGCGAGCCGGTGGTGCAATATGGTCCTTTTGTCATGAACTCTGTGGCTGAAATTGAACAGGCGATCAAAGAGTATCAAGCCGGTACACTGACCAAAATGGCGGCGGGGACGATTCAAGTCTGAATGATTTGAAAACTTTGCAATCGTGTTGCCGAGCCTCCGGTTCTGAGGCTTTTAAACGCCACAACATCAGTTCTTCATCAATCATATTGCCGCTCGCAGCATCGTTGCTGCAGCGGCACATCACCCCTTCCCAAATGGCAAAAATATCTTTGCGCCGGTCCCTTTAAAAAAGTTCGGCAACTCAGGCCGCCACTTCGTATAATGGCGGTTTTGCATCAGGTGAAATCAAGATGAAACTTGTCGGAATTATCGGGGCCATGGAGCAGGAAGTCGCGCTGCTTAAACAACAATTAACCAACGCCACTACCAGCACTATTGCCAATTTTGAGTTTTACAGCGGTCAGTTGCAGGGTGTCGACGTGGTATTGGTGCAATCTGGTATCGGTAAAGTCACGGCGGCAGTTGCCACAACATTATTAATTCATCAGTTTCAACCTGATTGCGTGATTAACACCGGCTCAGCTGGTGGTTTTGATGAAGAGCTTGCTGTTGGCGATATCGTCATTTCCTCTGAAGTACGTCACCATGATGTCGATGTCACGGCGTTTGGTTATGAGCCGGGTCAGGTACCACGTTTACCGGCTGCCTTTATTGCCCACCCGGAGCTTATCGCCGCCGCCGAACAAAGCATCACTAAGCTTGGTTTTTGTCGAACCAAAAAAGGCTTAATCACCACCGGTGATGTGTTTATGTGCGATCCGGAACGTATTGCAAAAACGCGGGCGACCTTTCCAACCATGCTGGCCGTGGAAATGGAAGGTGCTGCGATCGCTCAAGCTTGTTATCAACTCAATACGCCTTTTGTGGTGATCCGAAGCTTAAGTGATATCGCCGGCAAAGAATCCCCAACCTCGTTTGAAGCTTATCTGGAAGTTGCGTCACGCAATAGCAGCGCTATGGTGGTGGAACTGCTGGATAAACTCAGTCAGATCCAGTTGTAACTTAGGAACTGAACACCATTGCAGCCTGAAACGATTGCCACATTCCAGCAACTGATCCAGCAACCCTGGCTGCAACAACCTTTGTTAGTGCTGCTGGTGGCTGTGGTGAGCAGCGTACTGCCGCTACCAGCCAGTTATCAGCCGCTCGTTCTATTCCGGTTACTGGCAGTTCGACTCGCAACCCGGGTAAATAAAGCGTCTTATCCATCAGCACAATTAAACCTTTCCGGTAGCCTGGCGGCCATGATTGCCGTGGTGCCGTGGCTGATTCTGGCCTGGGCATTTACACTGCTATCCCAAGTACCGGCGTTGTGGCATGGACTGTTGTTATATTTTTGCCTCGATTGGCAAAATAGCCGACAACAAGCGCTGGATATTCAACGAAGTCTCAGCAAGCAACAACTCAATCTGGCACGCGATCAACTCCAACCGCTGGTGCTACGTGAAGTTCGTTTAATGTCAGAGGTTGGCGTCAGCAAAGCTTGTCTGGAAAGCCTGCTTTTTCGGCTCGCCACCCAATGGACAGCGGTATTATTGTGGTTTTTGCTCGGCGGCGTGGTGTTGGCAATTGCCTGTCGGTTAATGCAGGAGCTGCATCAACAGTGGAATCCGAAACGTCAGAAGTACCGCTATTTTGGTCAACCAGTGGCATGGCTAGTGTCGGTACTTAACTGGCCTGGCATGCTGTTATGCGCGACTGTGTTGGCGCTGTTAGTCAGTTGGCGACATAGCCGACACTATCTGAAGTTCTCGAACGATGGTTATTTTAACTGGTCTGCACGTTGGTTGTTGGCAGCTGGTGCGGCAGCACTGAAGCGTAATCTGGCCGGTCCGGTATATTATGACGGCCAAAAAATCCGTCGGGTCCGGATCGGGCCTGTTAACGAACCGCAACCGTCCGATATTCAGCTGCTGCTAAAATTAGCCCGGCAATATCAGGTTGGTTTGCTTTTAATGTTAACCAGTTACATCGGACTGACTATCTTAGGTCACTGGCCACAATGACCAGTCCATCGCATTTGTTTTTTATAAACAGCGGGCAGATCACCACACGATGTTCTGGACTTTGTAGCGGCAATTGCGATATTTTTAACGCCATTGACAACTTCTCTACAGACCCTGGCGTTATGTTTAAGCTTTATAGTCAGCCCGATCATTTTAATGCGTAAACAACTCAGCTGGCTTGGACTTATTTTTGGATGCATGCTGTCTGTTGTCAGTCTGTCGCTTCATGCTGACGAATTAAAACCGCTGTTACAACCTCTGACCGTCGAACAAGGTTTATCCCGTGGTTCTATTCGTAACTTACTGATCGATAAAGATGGTTTTTTGTGGACAGC
>JAHJNE010000555.1 GCA_018820995.1 Gammaproteobacteria bacterium
GGTACCAGCTAAGTCAATTGCAGTGCCATGGTCGACGGAAGTGCGGATCAGTGGTAAACCCAGGCTGATGTTGACCGAACGGCCAAATCCTTTGTATTTCAAAACGGGTAAACCTTGATCGTGATACATCGCTAATACTGCATCAGCGTTGTCGAGGTATTTCGGTTGGAATAAGGTGTCGGCCGGTAATGGGCCCACCAAATCCATACCTTCAGCACGAAGGTCATTTAATGTCGGGATCATCACATCAATTTCTTCGCGACCCAAATGACCATCTTCACCGGCGTGTGGATTTAACCCACAGACATAAATTCTTGGGTTGGGTATGGCAAATTTTTGCTGCAAATCATGCTGCAAAATCCGGAGTACTTGGGTTATCCGCTCTCTGGTAATCGCTTTTGCAACATAAGCTAACGGAATATGGGTTGTCGCTAAAGCCACCCGTAAGCCTTCGGTTGCCAACATCATTACGACATATGGTGTGTTCGATTGATGCGCAAAAAACTCAGTATGACCGCTAAACGCAATACCAGATTTATTGATAATGCCTTTGTGCACCGGACCAGTGACGATGGCATCAAATTCGCCTGATATTGACTGTTTACCTGCAAATGTAAGTGTTTCAACCACATAAGCGCCATTGTTTTCATTCAGCAGCCCCGGGACAACAGGCTCAGCAACTTGAAACGGCGCTATGGTTAATGTGCCTGCCGCTTGCGGTGCGGCAGGTTGCGTAGGATGGTAAGGTAACAGAGTCAGCGGGAGCTTCAATAGAGCAGCCCGTTGCTGCAACATTTCCGGATCGGCGCATACAACCAATTCAACTGGCCAGCTTTTTTGCGCCAGTTGAATAATGAGATCAGGACCTATGCCTGCAGGCTCACCTGGGGTAACACCAATACGCAATGTCATTCAGTTTCTGCCAGAACTTCGATAAAAGCCTGATCGCGTAATTCGCGCAGGAAGTTGCTCGATTCTTCGTTGTAACGACGGTTGTAAATCAGACGTGTGACTTGATCGCGTTTTTTCTCTGCAGTGGCATCGACTGTGCGACGATCGTGCAACTCAATGATGTGCCATCCGAAGTCAGAACGAAATGGTTCACTCAGTTCGCCTTTTTTCATAGTTGCCAGAGTATCGCGAAAGGCTGGTACATATTTCGCTGGATCTGCCCAACCCAATTCTCCACCTTTCAGTTTTGAACCTGGATCTTCTGAGTATTCACGGGCAAAAGCAGCAAAGTCAGCTTTTCCAGCTTTGTAGTCTTTCATGAACTTGAGCAGTGTGTTTTTAGCTTTTTCTTCGCTGACGATAATGGAAGGTTTAATCAGAACATGGCGTGCATTTACTTCTTCAAATTCAACAACGTTGGCGCCCCGAATGTCGAATATAGTCAGAATGTGAAAGCCAGCGCCTGAACGTAATGGTCCAATCAAGTCCGTTTTCTTTTTGCCACGAATTTGGTCAGCAAATAAAGTTGGCATTTCGTTGATATTCAGCCAGCCCATATCACCACCTTCCAACGCAGTTTCTGCCGATGAGGAAGCAATCGCTATTTTTTTGAAGTCGCTGCCACTTCGCAGCAGTTCAACTACTTTATTCGCCTTTTCTTCGGCTTCTTTCATTTGTTCACTATTTGGTTGGCTTGGCAACGCGACCAAAATATGGCCGATATTGTATTCTTCGTTGCTGGCGCCTTGTTGTTCCATCAATTTAGTGACGGTGTCAATTTCTTGAGGGCTGACATAAATGCGACGTTGCACGTTGGCGCGAAGTACTTCACCGGTGGTGATTTCTTCCCGTAATCTTTCACGGAATACTTCGTAGCTGCCTTCTTCTTTGACGACTTGCTCACGGAATTGTTCCAATGACATTTTTTGTTCACGGGCGATATTTTCAATAGTTTCATCAAGTTGTGGATCAGTAATCTGCAAACCCATTCGTTTCGCCATTTGCATTTGCAGGCTATTCAGAATAAGCCGCTCCATCGCCTGAGTGCGCAGGGCACGATCGGAGGGTAGAGTTTGATTCGCACGGGCGGCGTTGGTTTTTACCCGTTGCACCATATCGTTTACTTCACTTTCTAATACCACGCCGTTGTTGACAACAGCAGCGACCGCATCCACTTTTGTTTCGGCAGCCTGAGCGCTCAGTACGAAGCAGGTCGTTACAGCAACAGCAATCAACTTTTGTAACTTCATAAAATTCCACATTAATTATTTAATAGATAAGGGCGACGGTAGCCAAACAGGCCATTTGATAACATATCTGACACATCAAAACCGGCTGAATCTCCGAAACCTTTTAACACAAATCGCAGCGCAATGCCGCTGTCTAATTTGACTGGATAGGCAAAATTATCGATTGCTTGTTCCAGATTGGTTTCGATTTGACGTCTGGCAACTAATCGAATCGCCCAGCAGCAGGATTCATATTGAAATCCAATATTGGCCTCGATCATCCGATGATTGTTGATGTCCCGGTAGTAGCTGGCTACAGCCTGCCATTTGTCGGCGATTGGCATAGTTCCCAAAGCACCAAGCTGAGCAATTTCGTTGCTTGAGACATCACGGCTATAACGATGGTTCAACTGAAATATTTTTTTGTCATCAGCTCGATAATCGAGCGACACATTACTTTTAACCATACGCTTGGTCTGTGAATCATACTGCACGCCGCCATTCAGGAACCAACGTTTTTGCCAATGCAGTAAAGTTTCAGCAGCAAATATAGATTCAGTCGCTGCAATGGCTGGAGGTTGGTCAGGTGCGATTTCAAATTCAGTCTTGGGATCAGCTAAAAATAGAATTTGTCCCATACTGAATCGAAAGCGTTCGGTATCTTGCTGATCATAAACCCGGGTTGTCCAACCAAGCGTCAGCTGATTGGTATCGTTGATACGATCCAGTCCGGAATAGCGATTTTGCCGGAATAAGCCGTAGTAGTCGTCCTGCAATCTAGCGGTATCAAATAATGCTATATTCCGCTGATCCCGATAAGGGACGTATAGATACTGAATTTGAGGTTCAAGCGTTTGTAGCGCATTACCGCCGAACCAGGTGCTATCGCGTTCAAAGTGTAACTTTCCGTTCATACTCAGTTTTGGCATGCTGCGCTGCACCGACTTATCCAGCACGGCAGATGGAAGTTGCATATTTTGCTGGTAATAGGTTTGCAGTAAACTACCTTCAAATAACAATTCTAAAGCTGCTGTATTGTAAGGTAACCGGATAGTGGGTTGCAGGTGCAGACGGTCGGCGCTTTTCACATTCTGGCTGTCGTTTGCGAAATGAGCATACTGACCTGACCACAAAAATTGCAGGCCTGCACCCAAGTCGATTGGTTTTGCAGAGCTAAGGTTTAGTTGCGGTAACGCTGCATAGGCTTTGGTGTAATTACCAAGAATTTCAAAGCCCTGTAATTGTATATCTGAGCGGATGTCATCTCCGTAATAACTCAGTGTTGCCTGACGATAAAGCTGGGTGTCACTTTGACTATTAATGTCTGAGCCGAGCTCGGTTAAATAACTGTCATCGCTGATATCGGTAAAATCGACCGTTGCTCGCCAGCGGTCGTTAAAGTCGGCTAAATGGCTAACATGCGATAAATATCGACTGCCAAAATCACCGGCTTTATCCTGATCTTTATTTAAATATTCTAAATACAAGCTGCCTTGATGCTGGTTCGTTAAATAGCGAAACTCAGATTTAAGCTGGGTTCCGCGTTGGCTCATATAACGCGGGGTCAGGGTTGCATCGTAGTTGTCAGCGATGTTGAAATAATAGGGAACCTCGATATCGAGGCCCACTTTTTGCGAACTGCCAATTTTTGGAAATAGCACACCCGTTTTGCGTTTATCATTCACTGGATAGGTCATGTAAGGCAAATACAGTACTGGGATATCTTTAATTTTTACCACCGATCCCCAGGCTTCACCCCAGCCATCTTCGGCATTGATGCTTATTTTATCTGCTTCCAGTGCCCAGCCGTTATCACCTTCCGGGCAGGTACTGAAGCTTGCTTTATTCAATACAATGCCTTGATCAGAGGCTGACATGACTTCTGCATAGCCACGTCCTGCTTGAGTGATGAAGCGGTATTCAGCATCATGCATGGTCACGGTGTTTTCAGTCAGCTGCGCACTAAATGAGCTGCTACTTACTTTAAGTGCCGGGCTGTAGTAGTTGATGCCGCCATCGGCAAACATACTCTGATCAATTTTGCTCACTCTTGCCATTGGCGCGGTGAGCAAGGTATCGCGGAAAGTTAGTTGCAGCGGTCCGGTAAACTCTGCAGTTTTGTTGTCGACTAATTCTGCTTTGCTCGAATCAATACGCAGTTGATCGTCGTTTTTATCAAGAGTGGCCATAATGGCGGGAATGTCGGCTTTCGGGTAACACACCTGCAAAGGTGCAGCATTATCCGCCCACAATACGGGAGAGGTGCCGGCAAATGCCAACAACAGCCATTGATTTAATAAAGTTCGTTTCATCCAGCAGTCTCAGTGTTGGTACCATGTTGCTTAAGCCGACCGCAAAAACAGCAGGAAGCCCATGATAAAGCAATTTTCTGTGCGTTGCTAATCAGATATAGTGCAGCCTTTGACTTCGCCGGAGCGAAAAGTGCCAGATCGGTTTCCCCTTATTTGTAGTTTTCTATCCTCTGTTTGGCCAGAGCAACCTTATGAAATAAGTGCGATTAGCGGCGATGCTAGTTTTCGGTGTTATTTTCGGGTGTGTTCTGGGGGCAAAAATTACGTCTTGATGGACTCACCTCCACCACAAGAAGATGTGCAACGTTTTGTCGCCGTGCAACAGGCATTGCTGTCCGCAGGTTTGAAGGTTCCGGTAATTCTACACTGTGATGTAGCCGCAGGTTTTTTATTACTGGAAGATTTAGGCGACCAATTGCTGCTGGATTTGTTAACCCCAGAAACGGCGACCGATTGGTATCGGCAGGCGTTGGCTGAACTTGTAAAAGTCCGTGCCGTACGAAGTACCATTCAAGGGGCATTACCACCTTTTGATCGCGCATTTTTGTTACGGGAAATGCAGTTATTCATTGACTGGTTTGTGAAAGTTCATTTGTCTATAGAGCTCACGAATGAAGAATTATCAACGCTGGCGCAGTTATTTGAATTCTTGGCAGACTCTGCACTCGAACAACCGCAGGCGGGTATGCATCGTGACTATCACGCCCGCAATCTGATGGTGATGACCGACCAGCAACTGGCGGTGATTGATTTTCAGGATATTGTCGTTGGACCTGTTAGTTATGATGCTGTATCGCTGCTAAAAGACTGTTATAAACGCTGGCCTGATTCACTCGTTACCCAACTACGTGATGAATTTTTTAAGCAGTTACAACAAGATGAAGTGTTTGATACGCAATGGGATAGTACCCGGTTTGCCCAAAGTTTTGATTTGATGGGCTTACAGCGGCACATTAAAGTCTGTGGCATTTTCAGTCGATTATATCATCGTGACCACAAAGCCGGTTATCTAGCCGATTTACCTCGAGTGATGAACTATATTGCTGATACTGTAGCTATTTATCCCGAGTGTCAGGCTTTTTCTGAAATACTCCAGCAGAAAATTCAGCCACGTCTGTTGGAGGTTATTTCATGCGGGCGATGATTTTAGCGGCCGGGCGGGGCGAGCGAATGCGCCCGCTGACTGACCATTTGCCGAAACCTCTACTGCCGGTCGCAGGAAAACCACTCATTGTTCATCATATCGAAGCGCTTGCTGCTGCCGGTGTGGTTGAGATTGTGATCAATCATGCCTGGCTTGGTCATTTGATTGAGCAGCAGTTGGGGGAGGGTAGCCAGTTTGGCGTTCGGCTTTATTATTCTGCAGAGGGTGCTACCGGACTTGAAACGGCTGGCGGTATCAAAAAAGCGTTACCATTATTAGGCCAAGAGCCGTTTATTGTGATTAACGGTGATGTATTCAGTCGGTTTCAGCCTGCCCCGCTCATCGCGAAAGGACTACCTGACGCCGCACTAGCGCATTTAGTTATGGTCCCCAATCCTGCTCAGCACCCAGCAGGTGACTTTGCTTTTTCGGCGCAGTCCCCCTGGCTGGCGTCAGCGGGCGAGTCACAATTCACCTTTAGCGGGATCGCCTTATATCACCCTGATTTTTTTTCAGATGTCCCAGAGGGTCCTCAGAAATTAGCGCCTTTTTTACGTCAGGCGATGTTGCAGCAGCAAGTCAGTGGCGAGCTATTTACTGGCTACTGGGCAGACATTGGCACACCGGAACGTTTACAACAGGCAGAAGTATCGTTTGCATTGCAACAGGATCCGCAGTTAAGGAGTGATCATGTGGGGTAAAATTCTGGGCGCCTTATTTGGTATGGCATTGTTTAAATGGCCAGGTCTGTTACTTGGGTTGATGATAGGTCATTGGTTTGACCGTAGCTTGCGATCTTCTTTTGAGAGCGCAGGCGGCTTTGGCGCGTTAAAACGAGACCACGACGACGCTGAAGGACTATTTATGTACAGTACCTTTGCCGTGATGGGGCATCTGGCTAAAGCTGATGGTGTGGTCACGACGGCACACATCGACAAAGCGACGACTTTTATGCAACAGCTGGGGCTTGACTCAGCGCAGCAACAAGAAGCACAAAGGGCCTTTCGTGAAGGCAAAGCAGCGGATTTTCCGTTACAACAGCAATTGGCGCAATTAAAACAAAAATACCGCTGGCGACCCGATTTGCTGCAGATGTTTTTGGAAATTCAAATTAGTGTGGCCTATGTCGATGCCAGATTAAGTGCGGTAGAGGCCAACTTACTACAACAAGTTGCGTCAGCGTTGTCGATTTCCGACACCAGATTACAATACTTGTTAGGACGATTCGAAGCTGAAGCTCGTTTTGCCAACCGGCCACCCAATCAAAAGCAAAAAGTTCTACAGTGAAGGACGCTTATCAGTTGCTCGGAGTCGCCGCTGACTGTTCCAAAGCAGAGTTGAAAAAAGCCTATAAAAAACAAATGGCTCAGCATCATCCGGATAAACTGATGTCTCAAGGTTTGCCTAAAGAAATGATGGAACTTGCAAAACGCAAAACCCAGGACATTCAGGCTGCCTATGAGTTAATCACTCAACATCGGCAA
>JAHJNE010000556.1 GCA_018820995.1 Gammaproteobacteria bacterium
AGTGCATAAGATAAAAAAGGAAGTTCAGTGACGATTTTTGCCGGGTATCTATTCGATGGCGCTGCGTTTATCAAATCTACTTTATTCATCTATTCCTGCTTTTGGCGTATTTTAAGCATAAAAAAACCGGCGCTACTGTTGGCGCCGGTTTTTGCGTTAGTTCGCTAACGAACTGATATTATTACCGATAATCTTCCGGGCTTGGACAAGCACACATCAGGTTCCGGTCGCCATAAACGTCATCAATCCGGGTAACCGTTGGCCAGAACTTGTTGTCGGCAACATATTGCGCTGGGAAAGCGGCGTATTGACGGTCGTAAACGCGGTCCCAGTTGGCGTCGAAAATATCGGCCATGGTGTGTGGCGCGAAGTGCAGCGGGCTGTTGTCCGCGGTCCACTCGCCTGCTTCTACCTTGGCAATTTCCGCGCGGATGGCGGTCATCGCTTCGATAAATTTGTCCATTTCCACTTTAGATTCAGACTCAGTTGGCTCAATCATTAAAGTGCCGGCCACCGGGAATGACATGGTTGGCGCGTGGAAACCGTAGTCCATCAAGCGTTTGGCGATGTCCATTTCAGTCACGCCAGTGGCTTCTTTTAACGGACGCATGTCGATAATACATTCGTGCGCCACACGGCCATTGGTGCCTTTGTACAATACCGGGAACATTGAGTCTAACTTGGTTGCCATGTAGTTGGCATTCAGGATAGCCATTTCAGTGGCTTGACGTAAACCGTCACCGCCCATCATCTTAATGTACATCCAACTGATTGGCAGAATGCCAGCGCTACCAAATGGCGCTGCAGCAACCGCACCGTTGTTGGCACCGGTATCTGCAATTTTCACCACAGCGTGGTTTGGCAAAAATGCCGCCAGCTGTTTTTTCACGCCGATAGGACCCATGCCCGGGCCGCCACCACCATGTGGAATACAGAAAGTTTTGTGCAGGTTTAAATGCGATACGTCAGCACCGATAAAGCCTGGTGACGTCACGCCAACCTGCGCGTTCATGTTCGCGCCGTCCATATACACCTGGCCACCGTGCGCGTGCACAATGTCACACAGTTCACGAATGGATTCTTCAAACACGCCGTGAGTTGACGGGTAAGTCACCATAATGGCCGCTAACTTGTCAGACACTGCTTCGGCTTTGGCTTTTAAATCCGCCATGTCGATGTTGCCGCTCTTATCACAATCGACCAATACCACTTCAAAACTTGCCATGGCAGCAGTCGCAGGGTTAGTACCGTGCGCCGAGACTGGAATTAAGCAGATGTTGCGGTGAGAATCACCACGGCTTTCGTGATATTTACGAATGGCGATCATGCCGGCGTATTCGCCTTGTGCACCCGAGTTTGGCTGCATCGACATTTGGTCATACCCAGTGATATTCACCAGCCAATCAGCCAATTCACCAATCATCTGGTAATAACCTTCGGCCTGATCTTTTGGCACGAATGGGTGTAATGACGCAAATTCTGGCCAGGTCACCGGGATCATCTCGGCGGTGGCGTTTAACTTCATCGTGCAAGAACCTAACGAAATCATCGCATGGTTCAACGCTAAATCTTTGTTTTCCAGCTTTTTGATATAACGCAGCATCTCAGTTTCGCTGTGATACTGGTTAAATACCGGGTGCGTTAAGTAGGTAGAATTACGCACTAAATCCGCTGGAATAGAGTTCGAGCCGTTGGCAACAATGCCGGCATCCAGTGCCGCAACATCTAAACCATGGCCAGCACCAAACACCACGTCAAATAACTCGGCGATATCAGCAGCAGAAGTTTGTTCGTGGAAGCTGACGCTTAAAGTATCAGCTAAATCGGTGCGGAAGTTCACGCCAGCGGTATAACCACGGGCAATCACCGCGCTGCGATCAGCAACGCTGAAAGTGACGGTATCAAACCAGGTGCTGTGTGCTAGTTTCACGCCTTTGGCGGTTAAACCAGCGGCAAACACGTCGGCTGAACGGTGAATACGTTCGGCGATATTTTTTAAACCTTGCGGGCCGTGGTAAACGCAATAGAACGAGGCCATGTTGGCCAGCAATACTTGCGCGGTACAGATGTTCGAGTTGGCTTTTTCACGGCGGATATGCTGCTCGCGCGTTTGCATGGCCATGCGCAGTGCCTGATTACCACGGCGGTCTTTCGACACCCCGATAATCCGGCCTGGCATCGAACGTTTGTACTCATCACGGGTCGCAAAAAACGCTGAGTGTGGGCCACCAAAGGCCATTGGCACACCAAAACGCTGGGCAGAGCCAACCACAACGTCTGCACCTAACTCACCAGGTGACGTTAACAGCAGCAGTGCCATTGGGTCAGTTACCACGGCAACAATTGATTTTTTCGCTTTTAAATCAGCAATCAGCTGTGCATCGTTACGAACTTCACCG
>JAHJNE010000062.1 GCA_018820995.1 Gammaproteobacteria bacterium
CCACAAATGCGCGAGCAATTACTGGCAAAAATGAAACTCACTTCTGAACATATTGCCGCAGCCAGTGGCGCCACGGCAGAATTTCATCAACATGGTTTTGCCGCTGTGACCTGGAACGACGTGAAACTTACCGAATGGGCGATGCCAAGTTTGACTTGGGCCGCAGGAAAAGCCGGTGTTAGCAGTATTAAGCCGATCACCGCTTCTGAAGATTTTTCGTTTTATCAACAACAAGTGCCTGGAGTGTTTTTCTTTTTGGGGATCGCCGATGAAGGTGCTGATTTAACCAAAACAGCGCCAAATCACTCACCATTTTTCCGCGTCAATGAAGGCGCGTTAGAAAACGGCGTTCGGGCTTTATCGAGCCTTGCCGTTGATTTTTTAAATAAAGGTTAACCCCATGATTGGTTACACTGTGCAAACAAGGTAGCAAAAAACGCGCATCCTCAGATGTGCGTTTTTTTATCTTTGCACCCTGTTGAAACCACTCAAATAACCATCGTTCGCATTCACTGAACATCTGAAAATCCAGTGACAACATCTGGAAACCTCAGTCCGGTCTCGCAATAAACTGTGGCTTACGGGTGTTCTGCTATGCTTAAGTAGTTCCAACAAAGGTGACAAGAAGCACGACCGCAATGTTTTCATTGTAGAGGTAAGGATAAGGATTTTCATGAGCTGGATACGCTTTTTGCTAGGGTCATTGTTACTTGGTATTGCCTGTATCAGCGCACCGGCTATTGCAGAAAAACCAGAGATAACGGTAGGAATTGGCTTTACCGAACAGGTCAATGCGAGCAGCAAAAGTAGCAGTTATCATCTGGATGTGTTGTTTACCTATCGCTTATTTACCGAACTTGGTTATCAAGTCCACTTTGTGATTGCCCCTTATGCCAAGCTCACACAACTATTACAACAACAACAGATCGACGTCGCGACTCGCCAATCCGGGGTTGCAATCCCTACCTTGTTTTACAGCTCGGTCTATCTCGAGGTGAATAATCGGGTATTTGCGCGGCAAGACTTTGCTGGAGATATCCGGAAAATCGCCGATTTGCGTCACTACCCTTTGGTGACTTTCCAAAATGCCAAGCACGTGCTTGGCAGCGAATTTATGGTCGCAAGCCAATTGGCCCCCTCTTATAAAGAGGTTTTTGATCATCAGCAAGCAGTGCAAATGTTGCTCAAAGGTCGCACTGAATTATTGATCCTGAACGAACTTACGTTTTATAGAAGATTAGCGGAGCTAAACCAACCGCAATCTGCCATCAAAAGTTTTGATGTGCTGCCTAAAGTACAGTACCGATTGGCTTTTTCAGAGGCGCAACTGCAAACGCAGGTCGAACAAAAATTGCTTGATTATTTGAAGCATGGTTCGATAAAAAGCATTGAACAAGAAGCTTTGCAACAGCCGGAACAAATCGAAAAACTCCTGCGGCGCAATCGTTAGTCGTGCAAGCAAAGCCAATGGTGGTAGCTATTGTGGCTGAAGTACACACCATTGAGCCTGCTTCAGAATTAAGAGTTATTTTTTACGTGGTATTTTTGGTTGTGGTTGGCTTTGCACCCCAACCACCAACTCAGGTGGCAAAGTGAAGGAAAAACTACTGCCCCGTTTTGGTTCACTGAAAATCATCAATTTACTGTGATGACGAGATAACACATGTTTGACGATCGCCAGCCCAAGGCCAGTGCCACCGCTACTGCGCGTGCGGGCTTCATCAACCCGGTAAAAACGTTCAGTCAAACGTTTTACATGGTGCGGTGCAATGCCGTCGCCATTATCGGTCACCGAAAACAAAGCTTTTTGATGCTGCCGCTGCCAACTCACGATAATTTCACCACCAGGAGGTGTGTATTTAATGGCATTGGTAATTAAGTTCGAAAATGCGCTGCGCAATTCTTCGGTGATCCCGGTGACCTGCAATGTTGGATCAACCTGAAATAACAACTTATGCTGCTTTTCACGGTTCAGGCTATTCGCTTCCTGTTCGAGCAGTTGCAACATGGACGGCACATCAACCACCACATCAAACTGCACTTTCGCCGCAGCTTCAATCCGCGACAAAGTCAGCAGTTGTTGCACCAATGCATCCATCCGCTTTGTTTGCTGCAGCATGACGGTATGCGCTTTTTGCCAAACAGGCGGTGCTGGCATGTGGTCGACATCCATCACTTCAAGATAACCTTGTAAAACGGTTAAAGGCGTGCGCAATTCGTGCGAAACATTGGCGACAAAGTCTTTACGGATTTGTTCTAACTGTTTGATTTGGGTGATATCACGGATGATGAGCAGATATTGCTTTTCGCCGTATTGCAACACCCGATATTCAAGAGTGACTTCATCCGACAACGGGGAGACCAGCTCCAACGCATTCTCAAATTGCTTTTGCTGCAAAAATTGCTGGAATTCAGGATTGCGGATCAGATTATCAATCCGTTGATGCTCATCCATCGGCCAACGAAGACCTGCCAATTGCTGCGCGAGTCGGTTACACCAGACAATCGACCAATCAGCGGTCAGAACGATGATGGCATCAGGCAGCGCTTCAGCACCATCGCGAAAACGACGGACCAGTACACGTAAATCTTTGTTTTTTCTACGGGACTTTCGCTGCCGGTAGTAGATGCCATCAAACACTTGTTGCCAGCTACCATCGCCAGCCGGCGGTGACAACTTACGATCGCGCCATAGCCATTTATCTAGCAAAAATAAGTGTTTGTAATGCCAACCAACCAGCAGAGTCTGATACAACAACAAAAACTCTAGCGTGAGTTCAAACACCCAGCCCAGTAAGCCGACGCCTAACGCTATCGACAACAACCGGACCAGGATGGCCTGTTTGGAGAGTAATAACCGCATAATACCTGCTTAGGTTTTAGCTGGAGCAAAACGCCACCACGGCTGTTATTTTACCGAAAAACGGTAGCCAGAACCACGCACAGTTTGCACTAACCGGTCATGACCTGCGACCGAAATAGCTTTACGTAGACGACGAATATGCACATCGACAGTCCGATCTTCGACATAAACATTGGTGCCCCAGACATGATCCAACAGCTGTTCGCGGCTATAAACCCGCTCTGGATGGGTCATAAAAAAGTGTAGTAAGCGGAATTCGGTTGGTCCCATGTCTAACGGATTCTCAGAAGCCGTCACCCGATGCGAAACCGGATCAAGTTTTAATCCTTGTACATCAATCACTTCGTCAAGACTGGTCGGTGCAACACGACGGATCACTGCTTTAATTCGTGCCATGAGTTCTTTTGGTGAAAAAGGCTTGGTGACATAGTCGTCAGCGCCAACTTCTAAACCGCGCACTTTGTCTTCTTCTTCGCCACGCGCAGTAATCATAATGATTGGAATGTTGCGCGTCAGTTCGTGTTGTTTCATCTTCTTCGCAATCTGAATGCCGCTACCACCTGGCAACATCCAATCCAGTAACACTAAGTCTGGATAAGGCTCAACCAATTGGTTAATTGCCGCATCAAAGTCGCCGGCAACACTGGCCTGATAACCGTTTTGTTCCAACACAAAGCACAACATATCGCGAATTGGCGCTTCATCTTCCACAATCAGAATTCTTCTCGACATAGCAGCTTCCGTTATCCATTTGTTACATAAACTGTCATCAGTATCCGGTGTAATTATGACAATTTTATGAAAAAAAACCCGACAATTTCATCGATGGTGCTTTGTTGGCATGCCGTTAAATCTGTATCGAACAGAAATTCGACATCACAACCACCAAAAACGTCGTCCCCTCCGCTGTTTTGTACACAAGGAGACATATTCCCGATCAAGCCGGATCACGCACAGCCTGTGCTGTTACAACATATGGATGCGCATACCTATTGCTGGAGTCTTTTTCGCTGAAATCTTTTAAATTTCATCTGATTCAGATTTTAATCGAGAGGTATGCGTAAAAAACAATGTCGTTAACCAAATAATGCAGCGGCTAAAACGACAAAACAATTACAACTGAATGAACTATTTATTTACAGAACAACCAGCCGCATCAATAGATTTTTTGGACGTTACAAACAATGAAGCTAAACAACAATCAGCACCATCCATAACGCTGAAGTCGACGATTGCGATACAGCAGAATGTAAATCTATCTTTCATGAATTATTTATGACGAAGCATTACTGTAACCAAACTGTCACTCAGCCGCAGTATCGTTTGCTCCGATTTGATTAACTCACTATTCCAATATCCGGAGAGATCGATGCAACTCAAGACTGTTTTTAAGATATCCGCTGTGGCAGTAGCCCTGACTTTAGCTGGCTGTGGTGGTGATATCAAAATTACCCCTACTGTCAACGACACCAGTGTCAATAACTCAAACAACACGACAACAAATAACGGATCTAACGGCGGTACGACCGACCCGGTGACCACCAACCCATGTACAAAACGTGGCGACATTCAAGGCGCTTACGACGGTAAAGACTGTTCTTACTCAGCAGCTTTCGCAAGCAAAAACGTTCAAATCACCGACAGTCTGACATTTAAAGAATTAAGCAATGGCGGTGTACACGTGTTTGCCGGCGCATTATTGGTTGGTACCGACTGTAACACCACCACAGGTTGTACCGTGAATGCTGCCGGTCCAACGTTAAAAATTGAGCCAGGCGCTACCTTAGCCTTTACCAGCGGCGAGTCAATTATTCGGATTGCCCGCGGTGCAAAAATTGATGCAGTGGGTACGTTAGAAAAACCAATTACCTTTACCTCTGCCAACGCTTTCACTCGTTTAGACGTGGTCGGTGACGGCCCACAATTTGCGGATTGGGGCGGTATTATCATCAACGGTTTTGGGATCACTGATAACTGTAAAGATGCTGAGCGTAATGGTACCCAAGACCCGAAAGCCGGTGCTTGTAATGTGCCTTCAGAAGGTATCGTCAGCTACTACGGTGGTAAAGACAATGCAGATAGCAGCGGTAATATCAAATACGCGAAAATCTGGTACGCAGGTTCAGGTCCAAAAGTGGGCGGCGACGGTGATGACTTAAACTCACTGACTTTAAACGGTGTTGGTAGCGGTTCTAGTTTTGAGTTCCTGCACATTCACCAAGGCTACGATGACGGCATCGAGTTCTTCGGTGGCGCAGCCAACCTGAAAAACATTGTTGTTACCGATACCCAGGATGACGGTATTGATATCGATGCCAGCTGGCAAGGTAAAGCGCAATATATTTTTGTTCGCCACGGCACTGTGGATACCAAAAAAGATGTCACGCTGGACAACGGTACTGTGATCAAAAAAGGCACCAAAATCTTCATGGGTAACGGTGGTTTTGAAGCCGATGGCCGGAAGAGCAACGGTAGCGCTGATTACTCACAAACTCAGCCATCAAGCCCTAAAATTGCCAACGTGACTGTGATCACTACCGATGGTAAATCAGTTCGTGATAACTCTCCTTCTGTCGCGATGACTTTTGATGATGAGTTCGCTGGTTCTTTCTTCAACACCCTGTTAGTGAAAAAAGAAGGTACTCAAACGCAGTGTATTAACTTCATCGCTGACGGTGAAAAACAAGCTGACAAGATCAAGATGAATGGCGCTGTGATGGCATGTGATGGCGAATTCACCAGCAAAGATGGTGTATTCAAAGGCGGTCCTCTGGCAACAACGACAATGACAGCTTGGTTCGATAACGGCGGCGCCAGCCAACGTTTAGGTGCTGCTGCTGACGTGTTAGCTGCTGATGGTTTCTCGACCAACACTGCTTCAACCAAAATCACTGTCAAACCAAATGACCTGAAAACTCTGGATGCGTTTTATGACCCGGCAGGCGCTGCATTTATCGGTGCATTGTCTGACAAAGATACCAGCTCAAACTGG
>JAHJNE010000557.1 GCA_018820995.1 Gammaproteobacteria bacterium
CTGAAATAACGGGCATCGGTCAGCACCACCGTGACATGCACCACGGTTTCCAGGCCATAACCGGCTTCTTTCATAATTTGCAGGCAATTCTCAATCGCCAGCTCAGACTGCTCAACCACACTACCTTCCACCACTTCGCCATCGCGCATCGGGGTTTGGCCTGACACGTACAACCAACCGCCCGCTTCAACCGCACGGGAAAAAGGCAAATGCTGGCCTCCGGTACCGGTACCGCCTTCAACGCCAAATCTTCGGATCATCATGCTCTCCTGTTAGGTTTAAAAATTGCTTTTATCAGTCGTCGCCAGAGTGGTTCGATGGGCTAAAAAACGCCCGCCGCGTTGTCCGGTTGACTGCCATTGTTGCTGCCCTTGTTGCTGCCCTTGCTGATAGGACAACACGCCATTGACGTACACTTGCAGGATGCCAGCGGCCGGTTGGATCGGTTTGACAAAACTGGCACTGTCGATAATTTGTTGCGGATCAAATAACACCAGGTCGGCAAAATAACCCGGTTTAATCTGACCACGCTTCGCCAGGCGGAAATTCTGCGCCGACAAACCGGTCATTTTATGAACGGCGGCCGCCAGGCTAAATAGCTTCAATTCACGGCTGTAATGGCCTAGCACCCGCGGAAACGCGCCCCATAATCTGGGGTGAGGATGTGGATCACAAGGTAGACCATCCGAGCCAATCATCGTTTTTGGGTATTGCAGAATGTTCTGCACGTCCGCTTCCGCCATGCCATGATAAACCGCACCGGCGGGCATCAAGCGCTCTGCCGCTTGCAGCAGACTCAGCTGCCATTGGCTGGCTATTTGCGCTAACGTCTGCCCAGCCATCTGCGGGTGAGGCTCAGACCAGGTGATGAAAATATCAAAATCGCTGGTGACCTGTTTTAAATCCAGCGTGCTGGAGCTGGCTGAATAAGGATAACAATCGCAGCTTAAAGGCTGAGTCGCGGCCCGCTGGCCAATGAACTGCAGCACTTCAGCCGAGCGTCCCCAATTGCGCAGTCCGGCACATTTTAAATGCGAGATCACCACTGGCACGTCAAGCGCCAGACCTAAATCTGCCGCTTCGGCCAGCGCTGGAATAATACCGTCAAATTCAGTGCGTAAATGGGTGGTGTAAATAGCGTCAAATTCGGTCAGTGCCGCCCCGACAATCGCCAATTCATCGGCATCGGCGGCAAAAGCGTTGTGATAGGCCAAACCGGAACTTAAGCCAATGGCGCCTGCGGCCAGACTTTGTCGCAGTTGTTGCTGCATTTGTAATGCCTGCGCCGGTGTCGCGGCCTGCTTTAAATCGGCTAATACATTGTTGCGTAAGGTGGTATGACCCACCAGCGAGGCAACATTGACCGCAGGACCGGCCTGCTCAATGGCCGCGCGATAGTCAGCAAAACTTGGATAAGAAAAATCCTGCTGTGTGCCTAACAGGTTCAGCGGATCCGGCGGAGGCTCAGCTAACAGAGCCGGAGCAGCGCTAATCCCGCAGTTACCGGTGATGACCGTGGTCACTCCCTGGCTGATTTTGGCAATCATCTGCGGCCGACGAATGAGCTCTAAATCGTCGTGGGTGTGCACATCAATAAAACCCGGCGCCAACACCAAACCTTCTGCGGCAATCTCAATCAAACCACAAGCGGCGGGTAACTGACCCAGCGCGACAATCTGATCGCCGTTGACTGCAACATCCTGTACTTTGCCGGCGGCTCCCGTGCCATCAATCACCATCGCCTGGCGAAATACCACATCGTACTGCATCAATGGAGCTTCTGACTCTGTCAAACCTGGTCCTCCAACGACAAGGGTTCCGGACTATGCCGGTGCTCGTCCGGTTTATGTTTCATTTAACCTAACTTTTTTCATGATCGGCGTCGACACCACAGCACCATTCAATGAATACCGATGTGAGCATTCGCATTGCTGCCGACAGCTGTTTTGAATCGTTCCGAGCGACGCCTTTTCTCTCACCTGCTCGCTGCCGAGCATTAGTGCTGCCTGAACGCCACAATCAGCTGTCACACAATTTGAAACAAGACTGCTTAAAAACCAAATTTCAACGTCGAAAAAATAATCATTGAACTTCATTAAAATATCGTGTTAAAAGATAACACGCAAGCTAAATTATAAAAGTTACTAAATAACATCTGCACACACGAACGACCGAAACACGGAACTTCAGGCCCGGGATGGCTAACACAAAATCGGAATAATAAAAATGCAGAGGAATCAAATGTTACAGCGTCACCTTCAATTGCAGCAGCGCCCAAAAACTTATCTGGCACGTTCTATCGCCTTGATTTGTTTAGGTCTGAGTCCGTTGGCATTAGCGGCAGAAATGCAGCAGCAAACCGGGCAACCGCAAACTCAGGAACAGGAACTCGAACGGCTGGAAATTCGTGGTATTGCCGCCAGCAATCGACAGAACTTAAATAACAAAAGATTTAGCGATCAGGTGGTTGATACCATCACCGCTGAAGATTTAGGAAAACTGCCGGATGTCACCATTACCGACACTTTGCAGCGAATTCCAGGCATTCAAATCCGCCGCTCCGCTGGTGAAGGTTCGACGGTGAACGTCCGCGGCATGCCGCAAGTCACCACGTTGCTTAATGGTGAGCAATTTTTAAGTGCCGGCTCCCTCACCACAGTGCAACCGGATTTTACCGATATTCCCGCGGCGCTGATTGCCGGGATTGATGTGCTGAAATCGCCGATGGCTTCGGTACTGGCCGGCGGGGTATCCGGCACTTTGGATTTAAAAACCTGGCGCCCATTACAATTAAAAACCGGCAGCACTTTTGCCATCAATACCGAACTGACCCGTGGCTCGTTATCTAAAGAAAATGATGGCAAAGTATCATTGTTTGCCGGTTACAAAAGTGACGATGAAAAACTGGCCGCGGTATTTACCTTGTCATATGACCAGAACAATTTGGCCAACTATTTAAACGGGACCATTCTTAACGCCATGGAAGTGACTGGCGAAAACGAAAAAG
>JAHJNE010000558.1 GCA_018820995.1 Gammaproteobacteria bacterium
CACCTGCCACTGTGTCCAGAGGCGATCGGATTTATCACTTAATAAGTTGGCACCCATATAAAGTCCGGGTTTTCCGGCTTTTGCGCTGATGGCTTCAAATTGCGCCTGCTTGTTGTGCCAGCTCACCAATCGGTTTAAGCCGCCGCGCGTATCGACCCACAGTTGCCCGTTGGCGTCGACTAATAATCCGGAGATCAGATTATCGGACAAGCTTTGCGGGTCATCTGGCAAGTGAAAGATACTGGTTAATTTTGTTTCGCCAGATGGCAGTGCATACAGACCATTGGTGGTGCCTACCCATAAAGTACCATCGGGTGTTTTCGCCAGCGCATTAACAAATTCGGTCATCGGTTGGTCATTGCTCAGTAGCAGAGATTCGAAACTGTTGCTGGCCTTCTGCCAATGCGTTACACCACTACGCGTGCCCACCCATAATGACTCGTCATGATCTGACAGCAAAGTTCTGACAAAATTGCTTGGTAGTCCCTGTTGTAGGCTGTAACGCTGAAAATCTGTTGTCGCGGGGCGATATTGGTACAACCCGGTATCCATGCCGACCCAAATGGTGCCATTACGCGACTGCACCATAGTGCGGACTAAGCTATTTCCCAGTGCGTTGGGGTTTTCACTATTCGGTGCAATGGTATAAAGCAAACCAGATGTCGGGGAAACAACATCGATGCCTTTGCCCCAGCTTCCCAGCCACAAATTGCCATCGGCCAGTTCCAGTGCCGAACGCACATTACTAAAACTCAGCGAGCCCTTTAATTTCGGACTGTGACGCAGGGTACGAAAGGCATCGTTCGACGGATTAAATTGGTTTAAGCCACCCCCCCAGGTGCCGACAAAAACAATACCGGCGTCGTCGACCCAAAAATCAGCGACGGTATTGGAGCTAATAGTGCCTGTTGTCGCCGCATCATGGATCATGCGTTCCTGAACTTCGCCGGTTTGTGGATCTAAAATCAGAATGCCACTGCCATAAAGTCCAATCCAAAGTTCATCTTTGACCTGGGTAATCGCTCTTATTTCGGGGTTTGCTGCAGTGCCTGTTGGGGTGATATTAAGGTCCAGATGTGTTAACTGCTGGGAATTAGGGCGGTAAACGCTGAGCCCGTGCTCCCGTGTTCCAATCCAGATGGCGCCATCTGTTGCTTGATACAATTTGCGGATTTCCTGTCCGGAAAAAGCGGGTGTTTTAAGTGTCGGCGTCTGAAATGCCATAATGTCGTTGGCTGAGGCTTGTTTGATATCGAGGCCGTTTTGTTTACCCACCCACAAGTTGTTCTGCCGGTCGAGCAGCAGCGACAGAATTCGATTTTCAGACTGCGGCTTTGTTGCTACGCCACCATATGGGTAGCGTTTTATTTCGCGACTGGAAGGTTCAAAATAATCCAGTCCATTGCCGGTACCAATCCATACGCCGCCGTTGCCGTCACCGGTAATTGCCCAAATATCATTGTGCGATAAACTATTTTTCTGGCCGGGTGTGTAGTGATAGTTGGTAAATTTCTCGGTTGTAGGATCAAACACCGACATGCCGTTGGAGGTTGTTCCTATCCATAAACGACCATCGTCAGCCAGCCATATGGTATTGATAAAGTTACCGACAAGTGACCTTGGATCGGCAGGATCGTGGAGATATTTTTTAAAACTGTAGCCATCAAAACGCAGCAAACCAAACTGAGTCCCAATCCACAAAAAGCCACTTTTATCTTGTGCCAGCGCCGTTACCACGTCGCCTGGAATGCTTTCTTCATTACCGACACTTTCAAAATAGCGTTGACCCAAAGCAAAAAGGCTAGATCTTTGTTCACTCTGGGCAAATTCGCAGCGCAAAAAAACAATCAGCAAAAATGCGAGGACAAGCAGTCGATATGCCCAAGTCAGGTTGGCTTTCATTTCTACCTTGTATGTTTTAATTGAATAAATAGGGGCATTGGCTTTTTGCTATATTAGATAAACCCGATTGCAAAAGTAGCAGAGCAAAACCACGAAACCAAGGGTTAAAACGCATAGGCGCCAGCCCCCGGGCAGTGGGAGCACTCTGATTCGCAACTCCATAACTACACATAGATGAGGCGATTTGCCAATTCATTCCGTTTTTTTAATGCTGGATCTTGTGACTGTTTATTCTGTTGCAGTTTCATGCACTTAATATTCGGCTCCAACCTTTTGTTTTAAAAGGCGCAAAAACAGGAGTGAAATCAACATGAATATTACGAATGACTAAGCAATGGTATCGCTTTAGAGAGGAAGATAAAAATTGGAACGGGAATTTTTGTTGTATTAAATTTTCTACGGAAGCAGTAAAAAATTTGGTGCCTAGGTTCGGATTCGAACCAACACGGAGTTTCCCCCAGCGGATATTGAATCAACTTGTTGGCTGCTCTTTCGCAGGCGGCGGCGTGTGATTTGTTGGTGTCTGTGTGAGCTCTGCTTTTTCATTAACAGTCGACACCGCCGCTGCAGGTTCTGCGGAAATTTCCGGATTTTTAGTATGACTTTTAGTGTGCGCATCTATTGGCGGCTTCGGCTCTGGAGTCAGCTCCGGCAGCAACGCCGCTATATTTGCATGCGGCAGTACTTTGACTCTACCTTCATGATAAATAAACAGATAACTCGCGGTGCGACTGATCAGGCTGGCGTTATGCAACAATAGTGTTTTTTGCTCGTTTTGCTGCAGTGGATAGACCAATTGAATTTCAAGTTTTCGACCTTCACCCGCGCGGATATCTTTGGCAAATTTATTGCCATTCACCCAAGCCGCCATGACTAAATAGATCAAAAACAGCAGCGGCATCCATAACGATGCTTTGGGTACCCACCAACGCTGAAAGCTAGCCTCTGTTGATACAGCATAACGG
>JAHJNE010000063.1 GCA_018820995.1 Gammaproteobacteria bacterium
AAGCCGCCATTCATAAATCGTCAGCGAGTTACCAATGGATCAACCAGCTTTTTTCCAACAAGCTTGTTGTATCAAACTTACGACGGGCGAACCCCTGCCCAGTCAAATTCCGTAGTCCGCAAAGCTCAACCCGCGCAAAATCAAACAATCGATAAATCTCTTCGGTTGCGACTGAAAATGGTGGCCCCTGCTTTTCATGCTCGGGATATTCCAGACTAATCAATAACAAGGTCGCTTTTGGAAACAAAGATCGCAGCTTTTGCACATATCGCTGACGCATCTCTGCGGGTAGCGCGATTAATGCCGCACGGTCATAAATGACCTGACATCCTTCAACAGCAGCACTTGGCAGCTCAAAAAAGTCACCTTGCCACAGTTGGTATTGCCCGCCTTGCCATAATGTAAAAGTACCGGCATCGTTTTGGCTTGCCAATATTTGCGCTTCTGCAAAAAAATCCCGACACGCAATTTGAGATAGCTCGGCGCCTATCACTTGATACTGCTGTGCCAAACTATGTAAATCCGGACTTTTACCACATAGAGGCACAAACACTTGACCACCAACTGGCAGACAACTCAGTTGTGCGCACAGCATTGGATGAGCTTGAGCTAACTGGAAACCAAGCTGCCCCTGCTGCCATACTTGATGCCAAAAAACCGGTTCCATATTAACGCCAGACAATCATACGTTGTGCTTGCTGCCACAGGCTTTGAATCGCCGTTGCTGCCGACAAACCGACCTTCTCCGCCAGTCCTTTTTTCAGTTGATATTTCACCTGATACACCTGACGAGTAGGCAATTGTGTCAGCAAATACTCATCACTGGTTGAAAGCTCGTCGACAAGCTTTAACTCTAACGCCTGATAACCGAACCAATGTTCACCGGTTGCTACTTGATTGATATCTAGAACTGCCCGATGTTTTTGTACAAAATCTTTAAACAAAACATGTGTTTCTTCTAACTCATGTTGAAACTTTTGACGGCCTTTATCTGTGTTCTCACCAAAGACAGTGACAGTGCGCTTAAATTCACCGGCTGTGAACTGCTCGACGTCAACGTGGTTCTTTTTCAATAACTTATGGAAATTAGGTAGTTGAGCTACCACACCAATTGATCCCAAAATGGCAAAGGGTGCTGCGATTATTTTGTCGGCGATACAAGCCATCATATAGCCACCGCTCGCAGCTACTTTATCAACAGCAACTGTCAACGGAATTTGATGTTGCTTAAGCCGCGCTAATTGGGACGCAGCAAGACCATAACCATGGACAACACCACCACCGCTTTCCAGACGCACTAAAACTTCGTCCTGTGCAGTTGCCACAGCGATAACCGCGGTCATTTCTTCACGAAGAGCCTCAACTTCATGTGCATCCATACTGCCGTGAAAGTCGACCACAAATAACTTTGGCAAGGTTTGAGACTTCGCTGTTTGCTGTTTTTTCCATTGCTTAAACGCTTTTTTATCCAGCATTTCTTGTTGAAGATCTTCAACTAAATCATGGTGCTCTTGTGATAAATCATCAAAAGACAATTCCCCTTTTTTGCCTTTTGGTTTCACTGCAGCCATCACCACAATCATCACCACAGCACCAATGGCCACAACAATAGTAAAAGCTTTGGCTAAAAACATCGCATATTCAATTAAGTAGTCCACGTATATTCCTTGATTTACCACGATTTTCAGCATTGTATCCTTGTTCTTTCAAATACAAAATGCACTGTGACAATCAGCGAGTCATTTTACAGCACTCACCCTTCTGTTTTTTGTCATGTGGTTCGATCCCACACTAAGACAAGTATGTAGCTGCCTGATAATGGCCGGCATTTTGTCTATAAAAAAAGCCCGGCGAACCGGGCTATGACAACTTTACATTTGATGCAGTAAAAACAACTAAGGTTTAATCACTGCCGGGTTAAAGACCGTTAAACCTGTACCACCGGACAAGAAGAACGTAACGGTCTGGCGTTGCATTTCTGTCGTCGCAGCAGCACTCACAGCAGGAGACAAAATAGAAGAATGCTCCCCTTCTGTAAATCTTGTGATAGCAGCACGAGAAATCGCATAGCTACCAGCTTTTGCAGGAATACTCGATACACCTAACAAACGTGCTAATGGCTCTGTTCCTGCCAGCGGCATGTTTACGGCTTGATTTGGAATGACTTGGTCAGATTTATTTGTCGAACCATTACCTACGACTTCCATCACATGGACTGGGGTATTTGAAGCAACTAACGCCGCAGCATAGTTGTTCGGATCACCTGCATCCGTCACCGTTTGTGCAGCAAAGGCAAATTGCGACAAGGTTGCACTAATAGTTGCAAGGGTCGCTACCTGACCTTTTGCAGTCAGATCAGCAAGATACGCATCGGTAAATGTCGAAGCGCATGCTACGTATGAAGCCGGTGTTACACACACTTGTTTTGAATCAACAAATGTTTTAAAACCTGCTGATAATGCTGAAGACCCTAACATGACGTTGGCTTTAATCAGACCACCAAAACTTGGAGATTCCAATAAGAAATTCGCCACCGCACCGCCAGGCATTGCCAAAGAGGCCGATTTAATTTTGTAAAGCGCATCCCCCGCTGCACTGCCGGTGGTGCTGTTCGCTAAGCCAACCATCGTAGTACCGGTGATCGCGCCTAATGAGTGACCAAGCAGTTGTACATTCTGAGTGTTTAATAACCCAGGGACATTGTTAAAATTCATCCCCAAACGCAGACCAAGCATATCGGCAACGCTTTGGCGTAAGTTGTCACGCGTCACCAGTAAATCGGCAAGGTTCATATAAACCGTGGCGTTACCGGCAATTGGTTTGCCATTTTTAAAACAGCTGCCGCCAGATGCGTTAATTTCATCTTTACCATCGCCATCCACGTCAAAACCACGGCTTCCGTGTAATGGGTGGTCAATCGCAATGGTTGCAAAACCTTGAGAAGAAAGTGCTCCTGTCACCGCAAGCATATTTTCTTTACATGAAGTAATGCCGTGCTGCAGGATCACAACCGGCCAGCCTTCAGCAGGTTTAACCAGACCTAAAGCTTCGTTTGGCACCGTCATCTGCACAGCTAAAGTTTTCACAGAATTGGTTTTTGGTACCACGTTAAACTTAGTCAAATGACGTTGTTTATCAATACCATAGTCACGTAATGCACCACCACTTAGAGCTTTACACACTGCGTTATTTTGCATTTGTGCCGGGCTGGTGATCCCTGCTTCTAAGGCCGTCACCTGCGCAGTACTTAAACCGGCAATCATCGCGCCACTGTCGCAACGACCAACCCAGCGGGTTGATAATGCAGCATTTGGTGCTTCGGCAGTTGAAGTCCCCAGGTAATAAGGAAGATTGATTGAACCTGTGTATAGTTTTGCCGTTTTAAAGGCGAACTCTGGATCTGCTGGCGTTAATACTTTGCCTGGGAATAACACGTCTGAAACTAATAACCCACTGTCGCTGACTGCAATGCTTGGTGGTGTATTGTTATTCAGAGCGCTTGGCAGCATCAGTTGTTTGACTGTCGACAGGACATTTGTTGTCGATTGTGTCGTCACTGCTGCGGTATAGATAATAGTATCTTTGGC
>JAHJNE010000559.1 GCA_018820995.1 Gammaproteobacteria bacterium
ACCGGCCATAAATCTCTGACTCAGACCATTGGCTTTGCCGGACAGGAGATGTATCTGATCGATCCGGTGTCTTTAACCATGCAGAAAATTGATTGGCGCAGCGGCAGTACAGCGACCCGCACCGCTTATGCTCTTTCGGGCGCTGGTGACTATTTTGCGCAACTTGATAACAGCGGCAAGCTCACAGTACAAGACGTCGCGAGTGGTTTTACAGTTAAAGCGATGTTGCAGTTGATTGATAGTTACGATAGCACCAATCCACCGGTCATCGCCGTCAACAGCCAGAACGATGAAATTTACATCACTGATCCAATGAAAAAACAGCTGCATCAGGTCGACTTAAAAACAATGACCACGACCACAATAGCGCTGGATTTTGTCCCGGCCAAAATGACCTGGCTAGGAGTTGCTAAACCCGCTTCTTAATTATAAATCCAGTTATTTGGCTACTGCATTAATTGGTTGCCAACCGTTTTCATCACACCATGTTCCTGGGGATGAGTTTGGCATCGGTGTTTCCGATGCCTTTTTTCAATCTGTCCTTGCCAACAAGCTGCTGCAAAAAACAACAGCAATACAATTATCCAATAGTCACACCCTTTATTTTACTGACGATTACAATTTAGTAAGTCTAATTTTCAGGCGTTTAGCGATTGTCAACCCACCAAAGCCCCCTAAATTTGCACTTTTGTTTAAATATTAGCCTTTGCTTTGTTGGAAAAAATCCGTAAACTTGGCGCCCCTTTGGGGTAGAGCCTAGAGATATAGCGGTGCGCATCGGACCATACCAATTATCGAACAATGTTATCTGTGCGCCGATGGCTGGCGTGACTGATTACACTTTTCGTGAGCTTTGCCGTCGTTTTGGTGCAGGTTTAGCTGTATCAGAAATGATGTCGAGCAATCCTTTGGTGTGGCAGAGCGAAAAGTCGCTAAATCGGATGACGCATGGTGACGAGTCTGGCCTTCGGTCAGTACAAATTGCCGGGAGTGATCCGGACCAGATGGCAGAAGCTGCTGTGTTTAATGTTGAACATGGCGCCCAAATCATCGACATCAATATGGGATGTCCGGCCAAAAAAGTGAATAAGAAACTCGCGGGTTCGGCACTGTTACAGTACCCCGAATTGGTTGAGCAAATTATTCAGGCTGTGGTAAAGGCTGTTTCAGTTCCGGTGACGCTGAAAATTCGTACCGGCTGGGATACCGACAATCGCAATGGCGTGCACATCGCACGTATTGCGCAAGAGAACGGCATTCAATGTCTGGCGGTTCATGGCAGAACCAAAGCCTGTATGTATAAAGGAGAGGCGGAGTACGACACCATCCGCGTTATTAAACAGGCAGTGTCGATCCCGGTGATTGCTAACGGTGACATCACCTCACCAGAAAAAGCCAGGTTTGTGCTGGATTACACCGGTGCTGACGCCATCATGATTGGGCGGGCAGCACAGGGCCGGCCCTGGATTTTTCGGGAAGTTGTGCACTACCTCGCCACAGGGGAACTGTTGGCACCACCTGACTTACAGCAGGTCAGGGATATTATGCTGGAACACGTTCAAGGCTTACACCAACTGTATGGTGAAGTGCTTGGTCCACGTATCGCCCGCAAACATGTGGGGTGGTATTTGGCTGAACACGATGCCGAAGGCGCGTTTCGCAGTGAATTTAATGGTATTGAGCAGCAACAGACGCAGCTCGACGCTTTGTGGAATTATTTCGAACAACTAGCAGCAACTTAACGTAAAGAGACCTGGTAATGTTTAATCAAAACGTGACTTCGCCATTTATCACTAACGCACATGTACAGACTCAAGAAAAACCGCAGCCTTTAAGTAACGCGGTTCAGAAAGCGGTGGCGAACTACCTGCAACAGTTAAACGGTCAGGACGTCAATGACCTGTACGAACTGGTGTTGTCAGAGCTGGAAAAGCCATTACTGGAAGAAGTAATGAAGTATACCCGCGGAAATCAGACCCGCGCCGCCAATCTGATGGGCATCAACCGCGGCACGCTGCGTAAGAAGCTAAAACAGTACGGCATGAGTTAATGCCCCTGCGGGAGGAGTCCCGCCAAAAAGCACCTTCGGGTGCTTTTTTGTTTCTGGGACCTGGCAATAGTCGGGTCCGTTTCAACGTCATCTCTGCCCTCAGCTAGTTATACTTGTGCGGGTTAGAACTATCAGGATGACCATGCCTTTAGGGCAGAATTTGTTTGCATAACCTAACTGTAAAAAACTGTGCAAAACTAAACATCACTGCATCATCATTAAA
>JAHJNE010000064.1 GCA_018820995.1 Gammaproteobacteria bacterium
AACAGCGATGTCGCGCCGGTACCAGAGCAGTTTTATTTCTCACTCAGTGCCGAAGATGAAGCTGCGCAAATGGTTGATTTGTTCCGGCAACAACATTATCAACATCCCATTCTAATCAGTGCACAAAACCCAATCAGCCAACGTATGGCGCAACATTTCCAACAAATGTGGCAACGCAGTGGTGGCACTGTGGTGGAGTCTTATAGCTATCAGAATCAGGAAGAACTACGCACCTTAATCAACACTTTTCTGGAAACTGCGGCAAGCACCGAACGGGTAAAAGAGCTGGAACGGTTGACCGGCCGCTCCGTTAGGGCAGAAATGCACAGTCGGTTGGATATCGATGCGATTTATTTGCTGGCTGATCCGGAACAAACACGTTTAGTGAAGCCTTTTATTGACGTCACTGTCAGCCCAACAGCTCCGCCACTGCCGGTGTATGCCAGCTCGCGCAGCCACAGCTTAGCCATTGATCGCACGGACATCCGCGACTTAGCGGGCCTGACCATGACAGAAATGCCGTGGTTAGTGCCACAATCACCAAAATCTGCTTTGCGCAGCGAATACGAGTCCTTGTTTTCCGAACAAGACGAAACCCAGCAGCGACTGTTTGCGATGGGCCATGACGCGTTAACAATGATTGGTCGACTGAAACAACAACAAATGTTTCCGGCACTGGTTTATCACGGTTTGACCGGCAGTTTACGTCTGACGCCGCAACAAGCTGTTCAGCGGCAATTAACGGTGGCGCAGTATCGTGGAGGCAGATTGGTTCCGCAAAACGGTCCACTGGTCAAAGGTAAATAACGATGACGACGGCTGGCGATAGCGGATATTTTTTCGAATCGCTGGCGCTGGAGTATCTACAAGAGCAAGGGCTGAAACTCCACAGCAGGAATGTCAGCTGTCGCTTTGGCGAACTGGATTTAATCTGTCAGCTCGCCGGACAGTGGGTATTTGTCGAAGTAAAATATCGTCGCAGTAACGCCTATGGCGGTGCCGCGGCCGCAGTGACTCGTGACAAACAACAAAAACTCAGGCAAACCGCCGCCTGGTTTTTACAACAACAGCGCAGCCAGGCTGGCTGCCGATTTGATGTAGTGGCAATTTCCGGTGAATTACCCTATCAAATCAACTGGATAACTAATGCTTTTTAAATAAGTGCTTAATAACGCGATATATACCCAAAATCATTGAAGATTCGGGTAGGCAACGAGAGAGTGAGGCCCCAGGAGCATAGCTGTTCTATGCGACTGGGGCGAATGAACGAAGGTAACAACCCCGAATCTTTAACGATGACGGGTATAGCAGGAACCAGTGCATGCAAGAACATATTCGGCAGCTATTTACCGAAAACATCCAGACCATGATCGCCACCGGCGAAGCGCTGGCGGCACCGATTGAAAGCGCAGCGCTGACTATCGTGCATGCACTGATTAATGATCGCAAAGTGTTGTGTTGTGGCGAAGGTGCTGCGCGGGCCTTAGCCAGTCATTTTTCACAGTTATTGCTCGATCAGTTTGAAACTGAACGTCCTTGCCTGCCAGCATTGGCCTTACAAACTGAATTATCGGGTTTGCAAAGTGCCAACCAGCATCAGGACTATCTGGCACGCCAAGTGCGCGCGTTGGGTCAGGATGGCGACATTCTGCTGGTGTTGTCACTCAGTGGTGACGAGCAGAATCTGATTAAAGCAGTCGAAGCCGCCCTGACAAAAGATATGACGGTGGTGGCGCTGACCGTTGATAACAATGGTGAATTGTCTGGATTACTCGGCAACACTGATGTTGAACTAAGGGTTCCCGTGCACCGTCCGGCGCGGGTTTTTGAATGTTATGCATTTTTACTACATTGTGTTTGTGAACTCATCGACAGCACATTGTTTCCGCAACAAGATGACGAATAAGAAGCAAGGAGTCTTACATGTCTGATTTTAAACCTATGGCGAAACTGGCTGTCGCATTGAGCCTGACGTTATTGTTGCAAGCTTGCGCAGCCGTAGTGGTTGCTGGTGGCGCGTCCGCAGTTACATCAGCTTCAGATCGACGCACACTGGGTTCTCAAATTGACGACAGTAGTATTGTGGTCAAAGCTGAACGCGCGCTGGAAGGTAACAAAACACTGGAAGAAAAAGCGCATATCAATGTCAACAGTTACAACGGCATCTTATTACTGACCGGCCAGGCGCCAACTCAAGATATGGTCGATACCGCAGGCCAACTGGTGCAAGGTATTCAGGGCGTCAAAGATGTTCAAAACCAAATCCGCATTGGAAATCCGATTTCATTCACCACCCGCAGCCGCGACAGCTGGATCACCACCCGCGTCAAAAGCTTACTCATCGCCGATAAAGAAGTCAGTGCGCTGGATATTAAAGTGATTACTGAAAGTGGCGAAGTGTTTCTGATGGGATTGGTATCGAGCAGTGAAGCAGATAAAGCTGTCGAAATTGCCCGTCATGTGAACGGTGTTGCTCGTGTGATTAAAGCGTTCGAGACCAGTTACAACTAAGTTCTTCCCATTTGGGTGGAACAAACCCAATAAAAAAAGCCAGCGAAGGGATTTCCCGCCGCTGGCTTTTTTATGGATAGCGCTCTAGAGCCTGTTGATCTTTGGTGTATGTTTTCGCAACATCTTGGCTGATTTTTCTAAAAGGCAGAGCCCGCGCGGTTTAGTCATTCTACATAAGCGAGCGATAACGACGTAGAAAAGTCAGCCAAGCGCTGCCCGCAGGGTTCAATCGGCCCTAGTTATTGCCCGGCGATTTGCATCTGGCCGATCAACACTGAACCTGTCAGTACCCCGCCCCGCTTATCGACGTCATTGCCAACAGCAGCGATGTCAAAAAACATGTCTTTGAGGTTACCAGCAATCGTGATTTCCGAGACCGGGTATTGCACCTGACCGTTCTCCACCCAAAAACCGGCAGCACCCCGTGAATAGTCACCCGTCACGCCATTCACACCCTGGCCCATCAATTCAGTCACTAACAAACCAGTGCCCATATCACGCAATAATTGGGCTAAATCGGCATCACCATGACTGACCATCCAGTTATGAATACCACCGGCATGACCTGAGCTTGGCAGGCTTAACTTGCGACCTGAGTAGCTGGTCGTCAGGTATTGATTCAGCACACCGTCGGTAATGATTTGACGGTCGATGGTTTTCACGCCTTCACTGTCGAATGGACTACTGGCTAAGCCACGTTTTAAATGCGGTTGTTCGAAGATATTAATGCTTGAAGACAACACTTGCTGGCCAACTTTATCCAGCAAAAAGCTTGATTTACGATAAATGGCGCCGCCACTGATTGCCGACACTAAATGCCCAAACAAACTGCTGGCGATGTCAGCGCGAAAAATCACCGGTACTTTTTGCGTGCCCAATTTACGGCTATTTAACCGGCTCACTGTTTCCAAAGCCGCTTCACGACCTATCTGTTCCGGTGACAACAACAACCCCAGCTCGCGGCTGACCGTGTAGCTGTAATCACGTTGCATATCGTCGCCATCTTCACCAATCACTGAACAGCTTAAGCTATGGCGGCTGCTCGGATAACCCACCAGTTGTCCATGGCTGTTGCCATACACTTTCAGGCCTTGATGCGATGAAAATGATGCGCCATCAGAATTGGTAATCCGACTATCCACAGCAAATGCCGCTTCTTCTGAAGCCACACACATCGCAATGGCTTGTTCCGTGGTGACATCGGCCGGATGGAATAAATCTAAATCAGGTGGCATGAATTCCAAAACATCTTTGTCGGCGAGGCCAGCACAAGGATCTTCAGAGGTATAACGCGCGATATCAATCGCTGCTTCAACGGTGCGTTTTAACGCGGCCGGACTTAAATCAGCTGTAGAAGCCGAACCTTTACGCTGCCCGACATAAATACTGATGCCAAGACCACCATCCTGATTAAATTCAACGGTTTCAACTTCACCGTGGCGAGTTTCAACACTCAGGCCGCGAGTACGATTCATCGAGGCTTCGGCGCTACTGGCACCCAGTTGTTTTGCATGCGCCAGCACCTGGCTGACAGCGGCTTTTACTTCATCAATTTCTTGCCAAATGCTTGGGGTATTGGAACTCATCACATCACTTTTGTCAGTTGCAGCAGATTTTTACAAGCTTACCACAAGCATAAGGGGTTCGGCCTCAGCTTCTAATCCAAAATCATTGATGTTGTAGGCAACACCCCTGCAGCTTCAAGGATGAAGGGTATTTGCGACGACATGCTGCTTTTTTGGTATACTTGCCGCAATTTTACGACGGATTAAACAGAGATATGGCAGATATTACCGATTTTACCAATGGCGACGACTGGGACCGCGAAGAAGGCAAAAGTAAAACCCAGATCAAAAAAGAGATGCTCGCGCTACAGGAATTAGGCGAAGAGCTGGTGTCATTAAGCGCAACCAACCGCGCCAAACTGCCATTGGATGACGAGTTGCTGGATGCACTGCAACTGGCTGACAAATTAAGCAAAAAACACGAAGCATTACGCCGTCATATTCAATTCATCGGTCGTTTAATGCGTACCCGTGATTTAGAACCTTTGGAGCGTGGACTGGCCGTTATCCGCAACACCAATCAGGCGGCGACCCGCAAGTTCCATTTGGTCGAAGACTGGCGTGACAAACTAATTGCCAACAATGATGCACTGACTGAATTTGTGGCGGAATACCCGGAAGTCGACGTGCAACAACTACGTACCTTAATCCGTAATGCGAAAAAAGAGCAGGAAAAGAACCAGCCACCCAAAGCATTTCGCGATCTGTTTCAGTTTGTGAAGCCGTTTATTCTGGAAGACTAACGTCTATGGGAATACTCACAAAACGCCTCATCTCGAGGCGTTTTTTGTTTTTGGGATCAGTCATCCAGGCAATGTTTTTACATAACGAAGCTGCGCACGACCAACCTTGCTTTACGCACGCAAGCTAGCCCATCTCGCAAATGTTAGCCTTCCTTTGATAGCCAAGACACGCGCAACTCCCGCATCCGCCACTGACAAAGCAAAACCTGCTCATTTTACAAACCAAACGATTAAAGGGGTATCAATCATCCACATTGCCATCAATAGCTATTAATCGACCTCGTAAGTCATCCACCAGCCGCTTACGACTACTCCGCGGATACTCCACCGGTGAAAACGGCATCGACGCTGCCGCATAATCGTTAATCAGTGAAACAACAGCCTTCATATCAGCGGTCGCGAATTTAGACTTACTACCATTTTCAGTGATCGCAACCAGCTTTTCTTGCAGGATTTCTTTGTGGGCGATGTCAAACTCAGACTCCGGATTTTTGACGCAAAGGCCAAAGGTACCATTCAGGAAATACTGCCAGGCGCTGTCCAATCTGGTATTCATGCCGGATGCCAGAATCTCGCCCTCATCGGTAAAACTATCAGTCAGTCGCCAGGTTGTCGCATTTAACTGCGTTAAAGCAGCTGCAAAGTTCGCTTTGAAGCGTTGCTGCAGTGCCGTGGCATCACGACGATAATCCGCCGACAGCGCCAACATCACCCAGGCTTTATTGGCAGGATGGAAATAGGCGCCAGGCGTCGCTCCCAGAGCAGCCATCTCGCCAAAGACAAAAGATTTCACCGTGGCTTGGTCTGTCACCACATAAGAAGGTTCTGGCACCAGTTGCAGCCGAATGAACTCATCCAGCTCGTCAACTGTAATATTGCAATGAGCAGCGAGCTGCCCGGCATCCCAATAATGGTCTTTTAAATACAGATCTAAATCCGACACTACAGTTCCTTTGTCCCTGCTCAGGGCGTTTACCAATCAATTCACCATGCAGTGAAGGATAAGCGATGACCTGCATTGATCACCACAGAAAATCCTCCTTAAAAGGGTTGTTCACAGCCGTTTGAACAACACTAACCGTCGCATCTTCTTCTTAACCATGCTCACTGAAATACGTCAAGATATCTGGCCATAACCCGCTGGATTTCATCCGAAAATACCCCAGATGCCCCACTTCGCTGATCCCTAAGTCCCGGGCGTTTATATCCTGGATAATCAATGGCGCCCCTTGGTAATGTTGGATAAAGGCATCCCGCGAACTGGGTGATGCCCATTTATCATCCACAGCATTAACGGCTTTAATCGGCGTCGTCACCTTGGCAAACCTTTGTTTCAGTTCAGGATATTGCTTATCATCAAAAAAATAATTCGGAAAGCGGCACCAGCGTTTCCATTGCTGATAAACCCCCAGCGGTAAATCTTCGCCCATGGCAAGGGCACTCCACCCTAAATACCCCTGATAGCGGGTCAATACAGGTGCAACCAGATGCCACAATAGCTGGACACGACATTGCTCCAGCATCGGCATCCAGCCATGCCAACCCGCGCCCAGGCCAAATAAACAAGCGGCGCGTAAATGATGATGATTGTTGATCAAGCCAAGCGCATGGCCA
>JAHJNE010000560.1 GCA_018820995.1 Gammaproteobacteria bacterium
ATGGGGCTGCTGCCCTGGTGGTTTGATTTTCCAATGCCATTGTGGCCGGTATTGATTCCGCTGTGGTTATTACCACTCGCCGCCGTTGCTCCCAACTTATTGTATTACCCCTACCGGTTGTGGATGCTGGTTTTTGGCGTTATTGGCACAATTAACACTTACTTGATGTTAAGCCTGGTATTTATTGTACTCATCACACCGCTTGGGCTGGCGCTTCGTGGGCTTGGCAAATTACAGTATCAGAAACGGCAAAGCATCAGCGCGACCACGAATTGGCAACCCTCAACCCCGCCAGCAGCGCACAACTTAGAGGAACCCTTTTAATGCAGGAATTTCTGAGCGATTTATGGGCCTTTTTAAAAATCCGCAAAAAAATGTGGTTGCTACCAGTAGTGGTAATTTTGGCAATGCTGGGTGTTTTGGTGGTGGCCAGCCAGCAATCGGCGTTGGCGGGTTTGATTTATACGTTGTTCTAGTGGCTGTCGCCAACATTTAACCAGCCTCACGCATACTGACAACTATTTACACTCAATTTACACAGGGCAGGCTGTAAATGCATTAACAGACCGTTAGCATGGTAACTCGCATAGTAAAACCCGTTCTGGGTTTAAATAATCATTATTAACAGGAAGTTATTCATGCTTAAAACAAATTTTCTGCTGCTAGGCGCTGGATTATTCCTCAGCGCCGCCAGTCATGCCAATGGCACTTTGCCAAAACTACCCGCTCAAACTTCGCTGTTTTCCAGCCACGCAAGTATCAGTGACAGCGCAAACTGCTTTCAGGGCACGTTTCAAAGTCATCAAACGTTTTTCAATATGTTGCTGCAAAAAAATAAAGACCGCCCGGCTGCGGCGCAGCAACAGTTGGCGAAAATGTTTGCCAAAGAAGATTTTGAACGGTATCAGCAACAATTGGATTGTCAGACATTTACCTACACAGTTGATGGTATTCCGGTCCAGGGCTGGATGATTAAACCGAAACAGCATCAGGGCAAGTTACCAGTACTGATTTACAACCGGGGTGGTAACGGTGGTTATGGCAGCATTGTGATGGGTTTTGCGCTGCAAAGGCTGATG
Source organism: Gammaproteobacteria bacterium (assembly GCA_018820995.1). GTDB lineage: Bacteria > Pseudomonadota > Gammaproteobacteria > Enterobacterales > Alteromonadaceae > Pararheinheimera. The sequence goes on from JAHJNE010000560.1 coordinate 1,080, forward strand.
CCTTGGGCAGAACGTGGTTATCTGGTGATCGCCAGTAACTATCGTGGGGCACATAATTGGGGTCGGAACCAGCCGGAACATGTCGGTCAGGATGAATTTGGCGGCGCTGAAGTCAATGATGTGTTAGCGCTGTGGCCTATTCTGCAACAAAGCCCGGCTGCCGATATCGAAAAAGTGGCGATGTTTGGCGAAAGTCGCGGTGGCATGATGAGCTATTTAGCAGCAAAATCGCTACCTGGCTTAAAAGCTGTGGTTTCCTCGGCGGGCGTCAGCGACTTGGCTGAAGAATTAAAATTCCGGCCAGCGATGGAGAATGTTTTCAAAGAGCGGATCCCAAATTACCAAACTCGTAAAGACGACGCTTTGAAAAAGCGTTCTGTGGTGCACTTCATTGAGCAAATCCCGGCCACATTACCCATGTTGTTGCTACATGGCAGTGCCGATCAACAAGTAGATGTAAAAAACTCTGAACAGCTTGCCAAGCTGCTGCAACAGCGCAATCAACCACATAAACTGGTGATTTACCCGCTCGACAATCACGGTTTGCGGAAAAACCGCAAACAAGCTGATGCAGAAATTGCTGCCTGGCTGGATAAATATCTCAATTAACTTGCTGGTTCTGGACGCTTCCTTGCCGGTTGTTGCAAAGCGATAGCATTGCAACAACCGGCTTGTGCATCATAACCACAGCACTATTTGTGCCTTATGTCGGCCTTTATCAGCCTTTGTTTGCGCTTGATCAAAACCGATATGTGCTGAGCCTGACATACTCTGCGCCCGTTTTACTTCTTGGTTTACTGATCATGCAGCCAGCAACCTCCAGCTTGTTCCAACCTGAATTGTTATCCCCAGCCGGCACGCTCAAAGCAATGCGCTTTGCCTTTGCTTATGGCGCCGATGCCGTCTACGCCGGCATGCCAAGGTACAGTTTGCGGGTACGCAACAATGAGTTTGATTTCGACAATCTGGCGATTGGCATTGCCGAAGCGCATGCACTGGGCAAAAAGTTTTATTGTGTGCTGAACAGTGCGCCGCACAATGCCAAGCTTGAGACCTTGCTCGAGGACATCGGTGCCGTGGTGGCACTGGCGCCGGATGCGCTGATTGTGTCTGATCCAGGTGTTATCTTGTTAATCCGCCAGCATTTTCCAAAGATGGAGCTGCATTTGTCAGTGCAGGCCAATACCCTGAACTGGGCGGCGGTGCAGTTCTGGCAACAACAAGGCATTGCACGGGTGATTTTGTCGCGGGAATTGGCGCTGGAAGAAATCGAACAGATCCGGGTCAAAGTGCCAGACATGGAATTGGAAGTTTTTGTCCACGGCGCTTTGTGTATGGCCTATTCCGGTCGTTGTTTGTTATCAGGCTATATGGATAAACGGGATCCAAACCAAGGCACCTGCACCAATGCCTGTCGTTGGCCTTATCAAGTGACTGCCGCCACTGAAAATGCCGTCGGGCAATTTGTGCCGGCCAGCCAAGCCGATCAAACCCTAATAACACCTGCCGAGATCACCCCAAACCAGGCGATGAACCAAGCGAACAGCCCGGTTGAAAATCAGGTCATGAATCCAGTTGTGCCACAAGACATGAAAAATATAAGCCAAGGAGCGTCATTACATCAAAGCAAACCCGTTGCTGACATTGTGTTATTGGCCGATCCACAAAAACCGGGCGAATTGATGCCGGCATTTGAAGATGAGCACGGCACTTATATTATGAATTCCAAAGATTTACGGGCAATCCAGCATGTTGATCGTTTAACCCGCGCTGGGGTGCATTCGCTGAAAATTGAAGGCCGCACTAAGTCTTTTTATTACGCCGCGCGCACCGCGCAAATTTATCGACGGGCCATTGACGATGCGGTTGCGGGCAAGCCATTTAACCCAGAACTACTGACCGAGTTAGACGGTATGGCCTCACGCGGTTATACCGAAGGTTTTTTGCGCCGGCATATTCCCATTCATGAACTACAAAACTATCAAAAAAGTGCATCGACCAGCGACTTACAGCAGTTTGTCGGCGAACTTGATGGCATCGATGAAATGTCAGGACGCGCCTGGGTCGAGGTGAAAAATCAGTTCCAGCTCGGTGATCAGATTACCTTGATGTCTCCACAGGGCAATCAGCAACTGACTTTGCAGCAACTGTGGGATAAACATGGTATGCCAATCAACCGCGCACCAGGCGCCGGGCATCGAGTGCAAATTGAACTGCCGGTCGGCATGGCCAGTGACTTTGCTTTGCTGATCCGCGACTTGCCGCAGGTTGAACCTACGTCACAAATTCAACAAGGGTACGCCTGATGGCTTACCAAATTTTAGCCGACTGCATTAATTGCGATATGTGTGCACCGGAATGTCCGAATGCCGCGATTTCCTTACAGCAAGTTGCTATCAGCAATGAGCGCAGCAAACGGATTTTTCAGATTGATGCGCAATTATGCACCGAATGTGAAGGTTATTATCAGCAGCCAACCTGTGTTGAGGTCTGCCCAATCGATGTGGTCATTAAAGCCTGAACTGCTATTGTATCTGTAGCCTGTTGCGCTTTGCTGCAAAATATCCATCAAAGGTGAATACGCTACTGACTAAAACTGTTTTATGATTGGACTACTGCTATGCCACTATTAGAAACATGTCGAACTTAGTCCCGCACTTATGCTTTAAGTATAAACACCCCCGAAGCCTGCGCAGCCTATGGTTGCTGGGCTTTATGTGTTTCGGGTGGTTAAATCCTGCCAATGCAAATCCGCTGCCGACCTTTGTAGCGCAATCACAACAAAGCATCGCGCCGGAAATTTTTCAGCATTGTCGTTTTACCGGACAACGCTGTTTGCAGCATGTAGATAGATTTTTGCTCGCAGCGGATCCTGGCAGCATTTATTGGTATGA
>JAHJNE010000561.1 GCA_018820995.1 Gammaproteobacteria bacterium
AGGTGCTAAACCCATGAGCAATACAGCGCGCTCGCGTATCATTCAGTTTTTGCAAATATCTCACTGTCAGCATCGGATTGACGGTAATCGTATCCTGCTTTGTAATGCCACTCTTCTGTTTGAAGATCAACAACTGTGTATCGAGCGGCCGGGTAAACCAGTGCGAATGATGTCCTATCAAAAACTCAATCTTGATCGTTTATTGTATTTAGTCGCGATGCAACAAGATAAAAAACTCTCCGCAAGTTGACCTCTTTAAGAACAAACAAAATATTTGCGCCAAATCATTTCTTTGGCGCAAATTCTGCTCGACTAAAGTCCAATTGACGCCTAACCTAAAACGATTCAGTGTTTACATTGAATATCTCTGGAGCGGGATCATTCCAGACAATCCAACTTTTCAATGACTGGTCAAGCATTCAGTGTCTAAGCAGCTGAAGACCGGCTGTTGCAGGCGACACTAGAAGACTTCCATGACCAAAGCCAAAACTGTAAAAACCCGTTTGCTATACGCCTTTGCTGTGCCTTTACTATTGATGCTCGCCCTTGGCGTGCAGAGCTTTTTTGCCATTCATTCAATGCATAAAAGTATTGAGTCCTTGTACCGTGATCGCGTGATCCCTCTAAGTAGTTTGAAACAAATTTCCGATGCCTATGCAGTGAATGTGATTGATGCGGTTAACAAAGCCAATCAAGGTATTTTCAGTGCAACGCAAGCAGTACAGCAATTGCAAGCAGCACAGCAACTAATTACTGATCAATGGCAGCTTTATCTGAGTCAGCCACATCAGCGCGATGAGAAAAACCTGATAGTCGCCACTGAACCGTTATTACAAGTAGCAGATCAACAGATTGCACGAGCGATTCTACAGCTGGCGAATTTAAATGGGCAGGTAACCGGTCAACTTGCGGCTTTAGATGGGCCCTTGTATCAACATATTGACCCAATCAGTGAGCAGATTTCGACACTGATCCAATACCAGCTTGATCAGGCCAAACTTGTCGACATCAACACTGATATTTCTTACCGCAATGAATTATTCAGTCTGGTGTTATTAACGTTTTTGGCATTTATCGGCAGTGCTGTAGCCGGTACTGTGGTTGCCAGGCGGATCCTTGGACAATTAGGGACTGAGCCGGCAACGGCGTCTGGCATGGTGCGGACTATTGCTGGGGGTGGACTAGATGTCAAACTGGATCAACAACAAGTTAAACCAGACAGTTTGTTATTTTCGTTGCAGCAGATGGTGTTGCAACTGGTCAAAGTGATCCGGGATGTCAGCAGTGCCAGTCAGCAATTGTATACCAACTCAAAACAACTGGAACAAAACAGTGCGGGAGCAACCGCCAGTTTGTCGCGTCAGTTAAGGGATATTGAATCGGTCAGCGCCGCGATGAACGAAATGACGACTTCGGTCAGCTCAGTGGCCCGTAGTGCTCAGCAAGCAGCGCAACAAGCGGAACAGGCATGTGAGCAAACGGTCAGCAGCAGTCAGGTGATGCAGCAAACCAAACAAGCAATGGGCATTTTACGCCAGGATATCGCAGAATCGGCCAGCGCGATGCAACAGTTGCAGGACAATAGCCAGCAAATTGGCCAGGTAGTGGAAGTGATTCGCGGTATCGCTGATCAAACCAATCTATTAGCGCTAAATGCAGCCATCGAAGCGGCGCGGGCAGGTGAGCAAGGTCGGGGTTTTGCGGTTGTCGCCGATGAAGTGCGTACATTGGCCAATCGAACGCAACAGTCTACCCAAGCTATTCAGCAAATTATTTCGCAATTACAAGGGTGTGTGCAAAGTTCAGTGCTTGCCATGTCCAAAAGTAATACTGAAGTGCAGCAAGTTGAAATGCATGTCGAAAAAAGTAATCAAGGGTTGGAGCAGCTTAATCAGAGTGCGCGGCAAATCTGGGACATGAGCAGCGAAATTGCCAGTGCCGCAACACAACAAAGTGTGGTGGCGGATGAGATTAATCAGAACATTCACCATATTTATCAAAGCTCCGAGCAAAACAATACCGCAGCGATTGAGGTGCAGCGGGCCGCTGTCGATTTACAGCACATTGCCCATTCGCTCAGTGACAAAATTAATTATTTCAAACTTCCCGCCTGAATTAGCCCGCCTGGCAAGTTGTTTGCCAGGCTTTTAAATCGGCATCAGTCAACCGCTGTTGCTGTGCATTTAACTGGTGAAACATAATCGAATCAGGTTCTTGCGTATGCTCGATACCAAAAGCATGTCCAAATTCATGGGCAATAGTGGCAATTAAATCAGTGGTAGAAGAAAAGGCGTACAACGTCATTTGCCGCTGCTGTTGTTTAATATGCATCACTCCGACCTCAAATGAGGCGGCGGCAGGCTTGGCAGATGCCTGGACCAACTCGTTGCGTTGACGAATGGTTTCATTCAGATAATCCCGATCGCGCAATAGCTGTTGGCGTTGTTGCTCCAGCCAGTTAGCTTCCCGAACGAGACTTTGTTGCTGTTGCTCCAGCTGATGGCGCTGCGTTTCAGCGTTTTTGGCATTAGGCTGCCACTGCGCAACTTGTTGCTGTAATTGTGCGTTTTTCTGATTAAAAGCCGCCACTTTTGCATCAAGTTCGGCAAATTTTTCTGGCAGTGTTTGCAGACCTGGTTGGATGGCATCGTCATAACGAGCCAGATTACGTTGCAATAAACGTTGCTGTAGCACCTGTTGCTGGCGTGCATCAAACTTAAAATCAATTACAAAACCCTGCTTCGGATCATGCACTAACAAAGTTCTGCCGGTGGTGTCATTCCACATGTTTGCGGCAGTCGTAATGAGTTCGATGGCTTGTACTTCGGTTAAATTAAACGCTGGATCCAAGGCTCCCAAACGCCAGCCCAGCGGACTCTGGCAATAAGCCGCTTTTGGGTTGAGTAACTGCTGTGTGATGTCGCTGCCTACCCGGCCGACAGCGTTATGGTTCCATAAGCGCCAGCCCAGAAACACCAGAATGGCAATAAATATCAATCGGAACAACAGGCTCATCATTTCTCCTTAGGTGCAGAGACCGATTTAAAAGCAGTGTTCGTTATTTAGCAAGTGTAAAGCGCTGGGCAAGGCTATGCGCAATAGCTACAATCGCCGCCATTGTGATAAGCGGAGTATTTTTATGACTGCATCTTTAACCGTGACGCCGGCCGATTGGCGAGCACGGATCACCAACCTGGTTGAACAGAACTGGTTTGGCCGTTTTATTCTGACGCTGATTTTAATCAATGCTGTATTGCTCGGGATGGAAACTTCACCCAGCCTGATGGCGCACTACGGCACATTGCTTGTCAGCTTAGATAAGTTGCTGTTGATGGTCTTTGTCCTCGAAATATTACTGCGGATTTATGCCTATCGTGGTGCTTTTTTTAAAGATGCCTGGAGTTTATTTGATTTTGCGGTGGTGGCCATTGCGTTAATTCCAGCATCCGGGCCGCTGGCGGTGCTGCGTTCGTTGCGGGTATTGCGGGTGCTGCGGGTGTTATCCATTGTGCCTTCGATGAAACGGGTGGTGTCAGCACTACTCGGATCCTTGCCTGGCCTAGCGTCAATCGCCATGGTTTTAGTGCTTATTTATTATGTATTTGCCGTCATTGCCACCAAGATTTTCGGCGGTGCTTTTCCGCAGTGG
>JAHJNE010000562.1 GCA_018820995.1 Gammaproteobacteria bacterium
ACGGAGCACTTTAGGCTCCGTTTCGCGGCTTTGTTCTAAGCTGTCATGTGACTAGCAAATCGTCACTTTGGCAAACTTCCGTTTTCCGACCTGGAAAATAGTACTGGAGCCTTTGGCGAATTCCAGTTTGCTATCTTCTACTTTGGTATCGCCGTTTAGTTTCACAGCACCTTGTTTAATCATCCGCATCGCTTCCGAAGTGCTTTCTACCAAGCCCGCTTCTTTTAGTAGTTGCGGAATGGCTATGGCGGCAGCTTCAATGGTGACTGTCACTTCAGGAATATCGTCCGGCAAGGCATTTTTAGAAAAACGCTGGGTGAAATCGGCATGCGCGGCTTCTGCTGCGGCATCGTCGTGGAAACGGGCGATAATTTCTTTGGCCAGTTCAATTTTGATGTCACGCGGATTACGGCCTTCGGCTGCTTGTTGTTTCAGTGCCGCAATCTCTTCCAATGGCCGGAAGCTAAGTAAATCGTAATAACGCCACATTAAGTCGTCACTGACCGACATCATTTTACCGAACATCTCGGTTGGACTATCGGTGATACCAATATAATTGCCCAGAGATTTTGACATTTTCTGCACGCCGTCCAGCCCTTCCAGCAGCGGCACCATAATGACCGTCTGTGGCCGCTGGCCCTCGTCTTTTTGCAGTTCACGGCCCATCAGCAAGTTAAACCGTTGATCGGTACCGCCCATTTCAATATCGGCCTGCAATGCAACTGAATCCCAGCCCTGCACTAATGGGTATAAAAATTCATGGATGGCGATGGATTGATTGTTGGCGTAACGCTTTTTGAAATCATCACGCTCCAGCATCCGGGCGACTGTTTGCCGGGCCGCTAACTTAATCATGCCAGCGGCACCTAATTGCTCCATCCACTCCGAATTGAAGGCAATCCGTGTTTTTGCCGGATCCAGGATCTTAAATACCTGATCCTGATAGGTTTGTGCATTCGCTAACACATCTTCCCGGGTCAACGGCTTACGTGTGACATTTTTGCCGGTTGGATCACCAATCATGCCGGTAAAATCGCCAATCAGGAAAATAACTTCATGACCGAGTTGCTGAAAAGTGCGTAATTTATTGATTAAAACCGTATGCCCAAGGTGTAAATCCGGTGCGGTTGGATCAAAGCCCGCTTTAACTTTTAACGGTTTACCTTCCTTTAATTTAGCAATCAGTTCTTCTTCTAATAACACCTCTTCACAACCACGCTTGATCTCGGCTAAGGCCTGTTGCCACTGCGTCATGCGTTACTCCTTTGAATAATTTTTCGCCTGAATTTATAAGCCCGCATTCTACTGCAACATTCCTTTCGATTAAACGCACAAAAGTCTTGGATCTTGTAAAAAATCGTTATATGCTCATTTTTTACGTGGTTTTCCCCCTTATAATAAGAGATGCGCTTTCTATGTTTTCATCTTTGCCCACTAAACATCGCCTAGTCATCGTTGGCTTGGCCTCATTATTGTCTGTACTGCTACTGATCCCATCAGATCCTGCTGAAGCTTCGAAAAACTCAGAAAAGAGCAGTTTAGAAATTGGTAAACGTTATAGTCTCGCCGTTCCCGTCGTCACAGATTCATTAGCTCAAAACGCCGACAGCACTTTACCGCAAGAAGACAACTCACTGGAGTGGGTTTCAGTCGAAGTAAAAAAAGGCGATGTCTTAGGTTCAGTGTTCCGCAAAGCGAAAGTTGACGCAGTCACCATGCAAGCGATTTTAGATTCAGGAAAAGACGCAAAAACCCTGACTCGCTTGTTTCCGGGTGAACAGCTGGAATTTGGCCTTGCTGCAGACGGCTCACTCCAAGAATTACGTTATACCATTAGCAATTTAAAAACTTTACGCGTGCAGCGGACCGGCGATAACAAATTTGAATCACGCCAGCTGCAAAAAGAAATTGAAGTTCGTACTGAAGTGGTTGCAGGCGTGATCAGCGGTAGTTTCTGGAACTCTGCATTACGTGCCGGTTTATCAGAAGCGCAAATTCTTGATTTAGCGAATGTGTTTGGTTACGACATCGACTTCGCATTAGACATTCATTCAGGTGATACTTTTAGCGTGATGTTCGAACGTAATTATGCCGAAGGTC
>JAHJNE010000563.1 GCA_018820995.1 Gammaproteobacteria bacterium
CAGCGCTTAGTTCTGACAATCAAGATTGACGGACTGGATCGTCTTTTAATTTAGGAATTTTTAAGCCTAGTTCCTGCCCCCGGTATTTCGCATAATAAGTACAGCCAGTAAACATCAGACAGCTGGCGATAAATTCAATGACGGCTAACAAGAATGCGGTATCGCTAGTCACCCAGAGATTGGTCAGACTGTGTAAAAAATAAATCATCACAATAAAATTTGCCCAGGCAAATGTATAGGCTTTACCGCGAACAATGCCGAGCAGGGGTAACCACAAGGGTAACCACAATAAGGCCAATAACACCCATTTACTACCCAATTGTGGTGGATTTAACCAAAGTATCGATAGTGGTATTAGTAGAAATAAAAGACCAAAGCCAAGCTGTCCTAATCGCAAAAAGCGGCGGGTTTTAGGGGCAAGTGGCACCTGTGATGCAATAAAAAAACTCATGATAACTTTCCGGCAATAGTTGCGAGGCGTTTTCCGAAGGAAATTGCCAGTTGTTGTTCGTGTGCTGACAGTACTGTGGTTGCTGCGCTGCCGCTGACATGTGTTGGGCCGTAAGGCGTCCCGCCACTTTGCGTCTGATGTAACGCAGGTTCTTCATATGGGATGCCCATCAGGACCATGCCGTGATGTAACAGGGGCAGCATCATACCAAGAAGTGTGGCCTCGTTCCCACCATGCATTGAGCTTGAAGAGGTAAAAACGCCGGCTGGTTTATCAATTAGTTGGCCTTTTAGCCAAATGTCACTGGTATTGTCCCAGAATGCTTTCATTTCTGCAGCCATCAATCCAAATCGCACCGGACTGCCAAGGGCCAGAGCATCGGCGTGGATAAGTTCATCCTTTTGAATGATTGGATGGCGTGCCGATTGCTCAGAGTTAAATCCATCGACTGTGCGGATCATGGCTGTGGCACCGGTGGCCGCAACGCCAACGGCAATTTTTTCCGCTAACGCTGCCACTGAACCATGTCTTGAATAATACAGAATAAGAACAGTAGTACGACTCAAAACAACTCCAGCAAACGGGTAGCCGGGCGAGCGATGACCGCTTTATCATCCATCACGACGACAGGGCGTTCCATTAATTTTGGCTGATCTAACATCGCTTGAATAATAAAATCGTCCGACAGTTTTGGATCGGCCAGTCCTAATTCATGATATTCAGCTTCCTTGTCACGTAACAACTGGCGCGGACTCAACTGCAGTTGCTCGAGCAGTTGACGCAGCGCTTGTTCGCTCAAAGGATCACTCAAATAATGAACAACCTGAAAAGGTTTACCCAGCTGTTCGAGCAAGGCCAGAACTTCCCGGCTTTTCGAGCATCGGTTGTTGTGATAGATCGTCAACATTGGCCTTGTCCTCAGTTAAGTTTTTTCAGTCGGCTAAATTCGGTTTGAAGTTGTTTTTTCTTAGCCTCCAGGCGGCGGCCTTCTAAAAGTTCTTCCGCGCTCAACTGATTCAACGCGACGTTAATATCTTCAATAGCTTTAGGGTAATTGGCGAGCTGATAATATAAATCGGCACGCGCTTCGTAATAATGGGCCATTTCATTTAATGCTTTGTACGCATCAACTAACATTTCATAGGCTAAAAAGTTGTCATTTTTGTAATACAACAAGTTGCGAAGCAAGTGCAGCGCTAGTCGGTGTGATTTTCCCTGCATGGCTGCGTTGGCGTAATTCAGTGTGATAACCTGATTGTTTGGACGCAATAAATACTGTTGTTCGAGCATTTCCAACGCCTTTTTCACCCGATTTGTACTGAGATAAACATCGGTCATTGCATCAAGATAAAACAGATTTTTATCATCGTCCTGGCGCAGTTTATTCAGCAGTTGTTCTGCCGCAGCGTAATCTTTGTTGTCAAATTGTGCCAGTGCCAAACCATATTGATTTGCTTTGGTATTGCCGCCAGGGCTTGCTAGCTTTTTCTGGAAATAATCAAGAGCACCGGCAGTGTCCAATTGATACCTGGCCCAAATTCGAGCTTTGATAAGCGGAAAGTCGGTACTGTCTGGGACAAATCGTTGTGGATACTGCTGAGCGCGAACTCTGGAGTCACTGATCCGCGCTTGCGATAATGGGTGAGTATATAAAAAGGCCAGCTGGGTATTGGTGAATCTGGTTTTTTCGCTCAATTTGTTAAAAAACTCAGGCATCGCATAGGGATCAAACCCCGCATTAGCAAGCAACTGGATACCAATTCGATCTGCTTCTTGCTCATTGCTGCGGGTGAAGTTGATGGCTGATTGTTGTGCCATGCCTTGGCTGGCCATAAGACCAGCCATCCCTGCTTCCGGATTCACTGTCGCTAAGATAATAGACCCAAGTAATGATGCCAGTGTTAGCGGAGCCGATTGTGACCTGGCTTCTACGGAGCGTGCGATATGACGTTGTGTAACGTGCACAATTTCATGTGACATCACCGACGCAAATTCACTTTCGCTATCGGCAACTGCTAGAGTTCCCGTATTTGAGACTATGTTGCCACCTAAAGTTGCAAAGGCGTTGATGTTTGGATCATTTACCCAGTAGAACTGAAATGGAAATCGAACGCCTTCTGCTTTGGCAACCAGTCCATTGCCGAGGTTGTTCAGATACTCGTCTAATAATGGGTCATTGATCATCGGCAAACTGGCGCGGGTTTGCCGCATCATCACGTCGCCAATTTGTTTTTCTTTTTCCGGGGTTAAAGTTGCAAATGCGTTACCGCCAAGATCGGGCAGTGGTGTTGCTGCATTCACTGAGCTACACAGCACAAAACTAAGACCAACACTACATACCCATACTGCACATAACTTCATCTATTTTTCGGCTCTGTTATCCCGGCTTTTATCGCCGAAAGCTGGAGTTCATCGGCATCCGCCTGACCCAACATTTTCTCTTGTTGGTCATAGTACTGGCGAATAGATACACCATCGATCTTGGTTACTTGTACATGTTTTTGTAAAAACTCGATGACCGCATTCACTAATTTGTGCGAGTACAAAATTAATGCAAAATCGGCTTCATCGCCATGTTCGAAATAAAAACTGATAAATTTATGCAACTGATTGATCCGAAGCACCATTCGCATGGTCATTGGATCCCAGAGGTTAAACTCCATCAGTCGGTTTCCTTTCACGTACTGATCGATTTCAGAGTCTTTGGCATACGGCAGCGCGTGAAGTTCAAATCCGCGGTCAGTAAATACCTGATAGATAGCCAGTCGTGGTTTATTTTCGCAATGGATCACATTGGCATTGTCGATGTAACCTTTGAGCAGCTGAAGATTCCAGTTACGTTTATCAATAATCCGTTTGATAGCGTTATCAAAACCATGTGTCAAAAGGCCTTCTGATTCACCAAGTGACTGTGCAACCATATGGTAAAAAGGTGGCAGTTCACCCCAGTTGATTTGTTTTTTGTACCAGTTAATATCTTTTAGCGTTGGATTTTCTGGCAGTTTACTTCTATTTCCTGGTCCACTCATGACGCTGCTACCTTTATATTCTGCATGTTCTTAGCCGATTATAACCAATTCCGGTGTTGATGCGAAAAGTTATCCCGCACATTTTCAGGGTAACAAACAGTAGTTAAATAACTATATAAAACAGTTGATTATACGTGTTTTATCGCAACAAACCCTAAACGTCTATTTAATGCACAACTCGTGATTGTTGGTGAGTTATGCGGATCCTGCGCGTGCTAATACAACTCAATTTAGTTCAATTCGATACTTAGCTGCAAACCAGCGACCCATTGTCGTGGGACTCCAGGTTCAAAACTGCGGCCGTTTGCTTGATTCACCACGACGGCTCCGACGTACTTTTTATCGAATGCATTTTCCAGACTTAACCAGAATTGCCACTGACTTTGTGATAAGTCAAGCCGCCAACGACTATCTAGCTGCAGCAATGTCACTGCGGGCGCGCTTAAACTATTCGCATCATCTACCCAAAGTTTGCCACGATAGCTAAGTTGCGACTGCAATAACCAACGCTCATCTTGCCAGGGGCGATATTCCAACAGCCAATCATGCTGCACAGGTGCAACGCCGGGCAACTCGCGGTTAAGATTGGCTTGTGTTTCGAATTGACTGGCGAGTAGGGTGCTACTGATACGTTGTCGCCAGCTGGCGGATAGCTGCTGCTGCCAGAATAGTTCTAACCCATGTCGCTTACTACTGGCTGCATTACGATAGCTGGTACGTCCGCCAACGGACTGATCAACAACCAACTCATCTGAGCTTTGAATATAAAACAGATCCACCGAGGCCTGAATGGCTGTGGTTTGATATTTAATGCCCGATTCTATTTGGCGATTACGCGCGGCTTTTAGTGCCAGATTAAGGCCGCTGCCAATGCGTTGATAGGCCATTTCTGTCAGAGTTGGTGATTCAAA
>JAHJNE010000564.1 GCA_018820995.1 Gammaproteobacteria bacterium
CCAGCCGGTACAAGTGTTTTTTAAACAATTTCACAATGGCCGGCGTTTCCATCGGCAACTGTGCAAAACTATCATTTGGGATCAGATCCCCAATCCTCATGCTGATACTTTTATGTTTTTGCCGGAACATTTCCTGCACCAACAGCATGGTGGCTAATGGTTTGTACAACATTGATGCACCATAAAATAACGCTGAGTTTCGTGCATCAATATAAACCGGCAGAATGGGCGCTTTGCTGGAACGGGCAAATCTTAAAAAACCGGCATGCCACTTGCCATCACGCACGCCATTCGGTTTCAGTCTGGACACTTCTCCAGCCGGAAACACGATGACGGCGCCTTCGTGGGCCAGGTGTTGATGAATATGGTCAATGCAACGCCTTTCGGTACCACCCTGCATATTATTTACCGGTAACAACATCGCATGTAGTGGCGTCACTGCGCTTAATAGTTGATTGGCGATCACTTTGACATCAGGGCGAATGTCATGGATGAGTTTCACCAGAGCCAGCCCATCCAGCGAACCAATTGGGTGATTGGCAATGATTACGACACGGCCTGTGGTTGGGATCCGTTCGAGTTCGTTGTCTCGCACTGTGTAGCTGAACTTAAAATACTCCAGTACTTGTTCAATAAATTCAATGCCCTGCAAGTGAGGGTATTGTTTAGAAAAAGCAATAAAGTCTTGTTCATGGAGCAAATGCTTCAAAGCGCCGGTGACCGGTTTTTCCAGCCACGGTTGTTGCTGCAGTTGCGGCAAATGTTGTTGTACCATCTTTTCAACGCTAATCATAAATGCTCCTGCACTGTTGCTTTACTGTGCTGCTGTCAGGGCAAGGCTAAGCCTGTGGTATGACTATTGGGTCTCAGATTTATGACAATTTGTGGAAATTTCATCCGATTAACGTAGTGACAATCTGCTGGACGCTTTGGTGCGCTTTGTTAGAATGCGTTAACTGCAATGATCCGGAGTGGGCATGTCAATTGCGCTGGTGATCCCCGATCGAAAACTCGATCAACTACAACAAAAGCTACAACAACAATTACCTGATGTGTTGATTGAGATTTGGCCGGATATTGCCGATCCCGCAGTTGTGGAAATGGCGGTCGTTTGGCGCCAGCCTGCCGGTTGTCTGGTTAATATGCCAAACTTGAAAGCCCTACAATCCTTTGGCGCCGGTGTCGACAATATCCTGGCAGACGCCACGCTCCCTGATTTGCCGCTGGCACGGATAGTCGATCCAATGTTGACCCAGTCAATGCTGCAGTACTTGCAAGGTGTGGTGCAGCACTATCAGCTTCGTCTTGATGAATTTAGTGCGCAGCAGCGTAAGCAGCATTGGAAACCCAGAAGCCCGAGAAAGATTCAGCGCCTGTGTATTTTAGGTTTGGGTGAACTGGGGCAAGCCGCTGCCTGTCATTTCTTGCAACTGGGGTTTGTGGTCGATGGTTGGTCGGCATCTCTAAAAACGCTGCCAGGGATCCAATGCTTCGCTGGTGATGAACAATTTTTTGCGGCGGTGAGTCAGGCTGATGTGGTGATTTGCTTGTTGCCTTTAACCCCTCAAACTGAAAATCTACTGAATCAGCAGCGGTTGTCCCAGTTAAAGTCAGGGGCAATTCTGGTCAACGTAGCCAGAGGCGCTATAGTAGATGACTTGGCGTTATTACAGAGTTTAGACAGCGGTCAGTTGGCTGCTGCTTGTTTGGATGTGTTTCGGGTCGAACCCTTGCCGTCGGAGCATCCGTTCTGGCAACATCCAGCTATTCTCATGACACCACATATTTCTGCAGTCACCAATGCCGATACGGCAGTGGCGCAAATCGCTGAAAACTACCGTCGCAGTCAGGCTGGGTTGCCGCTGCTGAATCTGGTCTGCCAACAACGAGGTTATTAATGTCAGCATTTAAACTAGAAAAATACGGTCACTTAGCCGTACTGACGCTCAATAGTGCCGAAAAACGAAATCTGCTTACCCCACACAGCGCAATGGCGATTGCTGAAACCGTACAGCAATTAACCGAAGATCCGAATATCAAAGCATTGGCGGTGACCGGTCGTGATGATTCATTTTGTTCAGGCGCCGATTTAGCGTCGTTACAACAAGCGGCACTCGGCGATGGCGAAGAGCTACAACAAATTTATTCGGCATTTACTTCAGTCGCTCACAGTCCGCTTCTTACCATTGCTCTTTTAAATGGCCCGGCACTAGGGGCGGGGATGAATCTGGCGATGGCTTGTGATATCCGGTTAGCGAGTGATCAGGCTTGGTTTGAAAGTCGTTTTTTTCAATTAGCAATCCATCCTGGTGGCGGTCATACTTGGTTATTGCCACAACTGGTCGGCTGGCAACAAGCCGCCACCATGATATTTTGTGGTGAGCGGTTGTCTGCACAACAGGCGTTGGCGGCAGGTTTTGTCAAAGAACTATGGCCGGAAGAACAGTTGCTTACCCGAGCAAAGCAGCTGACGGCAGGTCTGGCAAGTATTCCAACGGAACTCGTGCGTCAAACCAAACATTCCATGTTGGCATTGCGTAGTTGTTATCGTCAGGACGACGCAGTCGCCTATGAATTCAGGCAACAGTTCCAGAGTTTGCAACAAGATGTCGCACAGCAACACATTGCGGCAAAATTGGCGCAAATTTCACGTAAAGATTGATTTCTAATTTTTGAAACTTGGGTTCGGGACCACAATAGAGTTATGGCGTTAATAAATATCACCACCTGGTATTTGGATTACCAGGGGCCAACCTTAGCATTACCAGTTTGGCCCAAAGACGTTTGTTTGATTGAAGCAAAAATTGCAAGTCCCGATCTTAGTCAGTTTTTATTTTGTGCCGTGGGTAACCACTGGCGGTGGTTTAGCCGATTAAGTTGGACATATTCGCAGTGGCACAATTACTTAACCGCCGGCAATGTGCGTACTTGGGTGTTGTATCAACAAGGCACGCCGGCCGGTTTTGTAGAACTTTGCTCGCATCCTGATCAAAGCGTCGAGCTAAAGTTTTTTGGCCTGTTGCCAGCCTTTATTGGGCAAGGGCTTGGCGCTCGATTGGCGGTGGCAGCAATCGCGTTAGCACAGCAATGGCAAGCTAGCAGAGTGTGGGTGCATACGTGCAGTGAAGATCACCCCAGTGCTTTAAAAACCTACCAACACGCCGGTTTTAGAATTAATCAAACCGTGACTCAAGATGAAGAGATGCCGACCGATTATCTTGCAGCAGCGTTGTCGGCAAATTTTGTTCATTCCCGCATATCTCATTTTGACGATAAAAAATAAATTCAGCCGAAAATATATTCACTGATAAGCACTTAGCTTCTGTTTGTATGTTGTATCCACTGAAAAAAATGACTACACTGCTTGACGTACAGTAAAGACTGCTCTATTGCCGTAATTACGGGTACAAAATAACAATAATAATTTGAGGTTTTTTATGAGTAAAGCGTCCAGTCGTGGTTTTGGCTTTACCGCAATCGCTATCGTAGTGATTTTGATGGCGTTATCGGCAGTTTTAACCACAGCCGAGGCCTGTTGTTTGTTTTAATACAGACCTGACAATAGCATCGAAATGCTGTTGAAATTGCTATGGATAGCAGCTGATAAAAATACCCTCTACGAGGGTATTTTTGTTTCTGGGGGAAGCGAATCTTAGAGATAGAAAGGCTAGTCGCCGTTGTCGGCCGCACTATGGAGGCTTACTATTAATTTATTGAAATTAATAGCTTAGTGTTTTCGTTTTGGTGTTTAGGTTTAACTTTTCTGATGTCGGTCTCGATTTTCCCGTTTTTTCTCAGCATTTTTCTGCAGTAAAACGTAGGTCGCAGCATAACTGCCATGGATTTTTTGCGCGGTATGGCAAGCCAGTACTGCTGGTATTTGTTGCAGCCATTGGTAGGTATAACTTTTTAAGATGGCTGGATGCGGTTTGCTGTCCCGCCCAATACCGTGGTGAACTAATAATGTTCGGATCCCACGTGCATGGCAATCAGCAACAAACTCAAATAATGCGCGCCGCGCATCGGTCAGGTTTTTCCCCAATAGCATTAAAGTGGCATCTATCTGATATTTGCCAAGTCGTAAATTTTTATAAACCCCTTCCTGCACCCCATCTTTTTTGTAAGCCAGTACTTCATCTGGTTCCACTAAATTTACATATTCCATCCGTAAGTAGTTTGCATCGTACTCGGGCTCGAGCTCAGCAGCTTTGCGGCGTGCTATTTGCGCCAATGTTGGCAGATGTTCACCATTTTCATCTGTTAAAACATCTGTTTTCAAACGTTTAACATCTGCCATTTCTTGCAAAAATAGCGTAAAATCGTCATCGGCCATAATCTGTCCCCAAAATTCGCTTGATTGCTAATTATAACGGTAGCAAGCTGACAAACAAAGACTCAACAGCGTAAACTACTATCGAGGTTTGTTGCATAAGCCTGTTGAATGTCAAATAAGGCTCAGTGGCTGAAGAGTTGTTAAAAAGACAGATTTTGCGTTTCAAACTACAATTGGAAAACGGTGCAGTAATGCCCAACATGGAGTACAAAAATGTTGCCCAACCGTGTATATGAGCTTTTACCTTATGTGTATATCAGCACCGGCGTCCTTGCGATGTCGATGCTTGGTCATTTTGTCGCGGTAATTTCTGGATTGATCCTGATCATTGCTGGTGCTCTAGTCTGGATTTTACGCTCAGATCATCGACGTGGTGACTTAAGCAACAGTTTTTCAAGCAAGGGGTCGTTACCGTTCTGGCTCTATGAAATGCAGCCATTTGTATACGCAACAGGTGGGTTATTGTTGTGGCAATTGAGCAGCAATCGCTATGTATATCCGTCCGCGTTGGTATTAATCGTGATTGGTTTGCAAATCTGGTTGATGCGTAACAGTCATCGTAAACATCAGGCACCAAGCCGACAAAATCAATCAGCCTGATTTTTTACATCAGGCGTCACGTTTTATATAAGCAGTTATTATCCAAATTGGTTGGACACATCAAAGCCGTTAGCAAAATTAAGCAGAAATTGGACTTGGGTACTCCAAGTCCAATAAAGCATCATTTCCACAAATTAAAAGTTACCAGTTGCTGGCAAATTGCTTCGGCTTTAAGCAAAACTATGCGCAAATGCACTTGGACCAGCCGCTACTTTCGTAAATCAATCGTTGAGTTTGCCAGTGCAGTGGTCATCAAAATCCATGCCTGTTGGTTTTGAGCTAACGCAGCAGGGTCAATTTTATCAAAGGTATCATTCGGCGTATGGTGGAAATCAAAATAGTCGGTGCCATCTTGCTCCAATGAAACCACAGGTACGCCAAGTGCGGCCAAGACTGAGACATCCGGTCCACCAAACGCCTTATTCGGTCCTAATGCGATGCCATGACCACTGAGTAGCTGCTGAATTTCTTTGGCGAAACCGAGCGATTGTGGACCAAATTTACTATCGAATTGCCAAATGCGGCCTGCACCAAAATCTGATTCACTGGCGACAACATGTTTTGCTAGTTCTGATGCATGTTTTGCGGCGTACGCTCTGGCACCGACTAAACCGCCTTCTTCATTACCATACAACACCACTCGAATTGTTCTTTTTGGTTGACCAAGCTTTTTAATTAATGCACCCGTCGCCATCACCAGACCAACACCAGCTCCATCATCTAAAGCGCCGGTGCCTTGATCCCAAGAGTCCAGGTGGGCGCCGATCAAGACAATTTCGTCAGGGCGTTCAGAACCGGTAATTTCTGCAATCACATTGTGGCTGATGGCGTCCTGAGTATGATTTTCCATATTCAAACGTAATTTTGCTTCAGGCGCTTTGGCAATAATTTTGGTTAGTTGTATCGCGTCGGGCACTGAAATCGCAACTGCCGGAATTTTTGCAATATTATCTTCGTAAGTCATTTTACCTGTGTGTGCAAACCGGTTATTGCTAGTTCCGACTGAGCGAATGATGATGGCTTTAGCGCCTAATCTTGCAGCTTCAACGGCGCCTTTGGAGCGGGCGCCAACAACTTTGCCATATTGTGAGCCCACTTTGTCTTTGGTCATCGCTTTATTGATGAAAACTATTTTCCCCAGGACTTCTTCTCGCTTGGCCTGCATTAAGTCTTCGAGGCTATTAAACATCACTATGCTGGCGGTTATTCCTTCAGCATCAGTGCCCACAGAGCCACCCAAAGCCGTTAACACCAAAGACTGTGGGTAAGGGCTGATGATTTCTAGTCTGGCATTGCCGCGTTGCCAGAAGGGTGTGTTGAACTGTTCTGTCCATACTTTGTCGTAACCCAGCAACTGGAATTTGTTGGTTGCCCATGCAACTGCTTTAGCATCTGCCAGACTGCCGGCTATCCGAGGACCAACTTCGACGGTTAGCTCTTCCGTCAGTTGATAGGCCAATTGGTCGTTAGCAAGGACTGGTAGTGCTGTTAAACCTAATAATAGGGTAGTGAGAGTCAACATAGATTTGGGCATGGTTATATTCGATTATGTAAGTGGTTAGAAATGTCTTTGTCCACTCTAGCACGGTGATGATTTGCTCGCACAGTAAAGCTATCTGCAGTTTTGTGGAGTTGACCTCATTTCATCGCTTGCATTTCAGAAAATGACTGATTGGATACAAACGTTAACAAAAGGTGGGTGTAGTTTGACTGAATTAGTAGGTTATAATATGAAAAATCTATGATGCTAATCGGTCGTAGTCGCATTTAGCATAAGTCCTGTAAAAGTGCTTTTGTTATCAATATTGCAATATATGTAATAAAAAAGGTCTTACCAGTTCACTTTTTGCGTAAAAAAGTTACTTATCTTACTTAAAACTATTGTATACAGCAGGCTTGCTGATAGATAATGAGACGTCTAGACATGCACGGTGAAACTGAAATGAACTTACAAGATATGGTGAATAACTCGGCTAAAGCAGTTAAATTGCTGAAAGCTGTATCGAATGAACGTCGGTTATTGATCCTGTGCCATTTACTTGCTGGCGAATTATCGGTCGGAGAGATGAACGATAAATTGGGGTTGAGCCAATCGGCTTTATCACAGCATTTGGCATTGCTGCGTCGCAACAAGCTGGTGAAAACACGTAAAGAAGCACAAACGGTTTTTTACAGCATGAACAGTCGGGAAGCTGAAGCGGTGATTGGTTTAATGCACAACCTTTATTGCCCAAAGTTATAGTCGATTATCGACTTCGATAGTGATGCAAAAAATCCCACCATCTGGTGGGATTTTTTTGGCAATAAAAAAACAGGAGTCAGAGTCGATTGCTAAATGATCTTAACAATGGACTCTGACCCCTGTTTTACAGATACAAAAAAACGCCTTTCGGCGCTCTTTTGTTGGTGTCAATTAAGCGGCTGTTACCAATGCCTTAACGTGGGCATTTAAACGTGACTTATGACGTGCAGCTTTATTCTTATGGATCAGACCTTTGTCTGCCATACGGTCAATCACTGGAACCATTTTCTTAAACGCTTCTTGCGCAGCTACTGCATCAGAAGTTAACACTGCTGCGTAGGTTTTCTTGATGAAAGTACGCATCATTGAGCGCTGACTTGCGTTTTGCTGACGACGCTTTTCAGATTGAATAGCGCGTTTCTTAGCAGACTTAATGTTAGCCAAGGTAACACTCCTAAAAACTAAACTGGGACTCTTTAAAGGCCGCATAATATGCCTATTTTGTAAGCCCTTGTCAAATGATTTTACCGGTGAAAAGCAGAATTAAATCTGGCTGCTGCTGGCTTTCGGTAAGGTCTCAGGCGACAATAGCGGCATTATGACAGAAGGAGTGTGGCGTGTCGGCTAAGTTATTCAAATCAGGCATGATTGTTAGTGCAATGACGCTTATATCCAGGGTGTTGGGGTTAGTTCGCGATGTGGTTACCGCGAATGTTCTGGGCGCCGGTGCTATGGCCGACGTATTTTTAATGGTCAACCGCATTCCGAATTTTCTGCGACGACTGTTTGCTGAAGGCGCATTTTCACAGGCGTTTGTCCCCGTATTATCTGAAGTGAAAGCCAAACATGGTGACGATGCGGTGCGGGAGTTGATGGCGAAAGCCTCCGGCACTTTAGGATTGGTTGTCACAGGTGTTACCTTGTTGGGGATGATTGGTTCGCCTGTTTTAATGGCTTTATTTGGGATGGGCTGGTTTGAGGCTTATCTGAATGGGGAGGCTGAAGGTGAAAAGTATGTGCATGCCTCAGTCCTATTAAAAATAACTTTCCCATACCTTTGGTTTATTACTTTTGTCGCCTTGTCCGGCGCTATTCTGAATACTTACAACAAGTTTGCTGTTGCTGCTTTTAGTCCGGTGTTTCTCAACATTGCGATGATTGGTGCGGCTATCTACCTAACCCCTTATTTTGATGATGCGTCTTCAGCACTCGCATGGGGGGTGTTTTTAGGTGGATTGTTGCAGTTTATGTTTCAACTGCCGTTCTTGGCAAAAGCCGGATTGTTGGTGAAGCCTCGTTGGGCATGGCATGACGAATACGTAGTACGAATTCGAAAATTAATGCTGCCGGCATTATTTGGGGTTTCCGTCAGCCAAATCAATTTATTACTCGACGCTATCATTGCGTCGTTTTTGATCACAGGTTCAGTGTCCTGGTTGTATTACTCGGACCGGCTGCTGGAGTTTCCACTGGGAATGTTTGGTATTGCCATCGCAACGGTGATTTTACCGAGCTTATCCAGGCAGTTTGCGACGGCCAGTCATCAGGAATTTAAACAAACACTCGATTGGTCCATTAGCATTATTTGTTTACTCGGAATTCCATCGATGGCTGGTTTAATCGTGCTGGCGGAACCGATTTTATTGACGGTGTTTGCACATGGCAAATTTACCGCAGCTGATGCCAGTCAGAGTAGTTTGAGTCTGATTGCTTATGCATCCGGACTTGTGCCTTTGATGCTGATTAAAGTGCTCGCTCCGGCATTTTATGCGCGGCAAGATATTAAAACGCCGGTGCGGATTGGCATTATCGCCATGGTGGCCAACATGGGTTTTAACTTGATGCTGGCACCTTTTATTAGTTATGTTGGCCTGGCATTGGCGACTGCAATGTCAGGTTCGTTAAACGCCTGGTTGCTATATCACGGGTTAGTAAAACGTGACATCTATCAATGTGGTACTGCAACTTTGTGGTTAATTGGTAAAGCTCTACTCGCGGCAAGCGTCATGGCGGGGGTGATCGGCTGGTTTTCACCGCAAATAACCCAGTGGCAACAGATGCCGTTTGCAAGTCAAGCCTGGCAGTTAGTAATGCTGCTCGTCATCGCTATTCCGGTGTATTTTGCCTTGCTTTGGTTGTTCGGTGTCAGGATAAACCAGCTGAAACGACAGACAATTGCTGAAACTAAAAGCTGATGCAGTTATAATCGGCCGTTTAGACAGCAAATCAGAGTAGTTATAGCGGCATGGAGCTAATTCGCGGCCTGCAAAATATTAAGCCAAATCATCGTGGTTGCGTGTTAACCATCGGTAATTTTGACGGCGTGCATCTAGGGCATCAGGCAGTTTTGAGCCAAGTGCAACAGATTGCTAAAACACTGTCATTACCAGCAGTGGTGATGGTTTTTGAACCACAACCACTGGAGCTATTTAATCCGGCAGCAGCGCCGGCGAGGCTAACCCGCTTTCGCGAAAAATATCATTGGCTGAAAATGCTGGGGCTTGATCGGCTGCTATGTGCCAGTTTTAATCGTGAGTTTGCGGCACAAGATCCTGAACAGTTTATCGCCAATTTACTGTTAGAAAAACTGAATGTGCAGCATTTGATTGTTGGTGACGATTTTTGTTTTGGGAAGAACCGCAGTGGCAATTTTGCGTTGTTGCAGCAAGCTGCTCAGCAGCATCGTTTTGGTTTAACCAATACTGCCAGTCTAAAACAAGACAATGTTCGGGTTTCCAGCACTTTAATTCGTCAGGCGTTGGAACAAGATCAACTGACGTTAGCAGAAAGCATGCTTGGCCGTCCTTTTTCACTAATGGGGCGGGTTCGGCATGGCGAAAAAGTCGGGCGACAACTTGGATTCCCCACTGCCAACGTTTGGTTATATCGCAATAAACTACCAGTGCGAGGCGTTTACGCCATTGAGGCAATTACCGAGCAGGGGCATTTTCATGGGGTGGCGAATATTGGTGCCAGACCCACTTTGCAGGGTAAAAAAGAACAGCTGGAAGCACATTTTTTTGATTTTCAGGGTGACTTATACGGCCAGCAGATAGAAGTGATACTGCGCCATAAAATTAGAGCTGAACAAAAATTTGCATCTTTGACTGAACTTCAACAACAAATTCAACTGGATGCCACCGCAGCGCGGTCATATTTCAGCATTTAAAATTTAATGATCAGGCATGTCTGGCATGCCAATGACAAAGCTAATACGGGATTGATGGAATGAGTGATTACAAACATACGTTAAATTTGCCGGATACCGCTTTTGCGATGCGGGCCAATCTGGCGCAGCGTGAACCACAAATGCTGGCGAACTGGACCAAAGCCGATTTATATCAGCAGATCCGCACCGCCAAAAAAGGCAAAAAGACTTTTATCCTGCATGATGGCCCCCCGTATGCCAACGGCAACATTCACATTGGTCATGCCGTTAATAAAATTCTGAAAGACATGATTGTCAAAGCCAAAACTTTGTCTGACTTTGATGCGCCTTATGTGCCGGGTTGGGATTGCCATGGTCTGCCGATTGAGTTGGTTGTCGAAAAGAAATATGGCAAACCAGGCGTCAAGCTATCAGCTGCTGAATTTCGGGCAAAATGTCGTGAATATGCGCTGACGCAAATCGAAGCTCAGAAAACTGATTTTATCCGCTTAGGTGTATTTGGTGACTGGGATAATCCATACCGCACTATGGATTTTGCATTTGAAGCTAATATCATCCGCTCGCTATCGCGGATCATCGATAATGGCCATTTACAACAAGGCTTTAAGCCAGTGCATTGGTGTACTGACTGTGGTTCAGCGCTGGCTGAAGCAGAAGTCGAGTATCAGGATAAAGTCTCGCCAGCTATCGACGTCCGGTTTCGGTTTATTGACGAAGCGGTGGTCGACATGTTTGATCATCCACAAAGCCATCGTGGGCAAGGACCGGTCTCAGTTGTGATCTGGACCACCACGCCATGGACCATTCCTGCCAACCGCGCTGTGGCGCTAAATGCGGATCTAAATTACAGCCTGGTCCAAGTGGAAGAAGGTCCGAATGGTGCTGAGCGTTTGGTTATCGCCACCGATTTAGTCAAAGACGTGATGGCGCGTGCGAATATCGAAAAATACCATGCTCTTGGTTTTTGCAAAGGTGCTGCGCTGGAGTTAGCGAAGCTGCAACATCCATTGTATGACTTCGAAGTGCCGGTTGTTTTAGGCGATCATGTCACGACAGATTCCGGCACCGGTGCGGTGCATACTGCGCCTGGCCATGGCCAGGAAGACTTTGTGGTGGGTCTGAAATATGGCTTGGAAGTCGCCAATCCGGTTGGCGCAAATGGTGTTTATCTGCCTGATACGCCAATGTTTGCCGGTCAGCATGTGTTTAAAGCCAACGATTCAGTCGTTGCTGCTTTGCAAGAGGCTGGTGCTTTATTACTGCATAAATCCTACACGCATAGCTATCCGCATTGCTGGCGCCACAAAACGCCGATCATTTTTCGTGCGACGCCGCAGTGGTTTATCAGCATGGAACAAGCGGGTTTGCGCAGTAAATCACTGGCAGAAATCGAAGAAACTCGTTGGATCCCGGATTGGGGTCAGCAGCGGATCGAAAAAATGGTTGCCGGCCGGCCAGACTGGTGTATTTCTCGCCAGCGTACCTGGGGCGTTCCTATCGCATTGTTTGTCGATAAAGATACCGGTGCTTTGCATCCAAATACCAAAGCGTTGATGGAACAAGTGGCGAAGTTGGTTGAACAAGACGGCATTCAAGCCTGGTTCGACCTAGAAGCGGTCACTTTATTGGGTGATGAAGCCGGTCAATATGTCAAAGTCGCTGATACTTTGGACGTTTGGTTTGATTCTGGCGTCACCCACGCTTGCGTGATTGAGCCGCGCCCTGAATTTGGCGGTGCAACACAAGCCGATTTGTATTTAGAAGGTTCTGATCAGCATCGCGGTTGGTTTATGTCGTCATTAATGACCGGCGTTGCCATTAAAAATCATGCCCCATACAAACAAGTGCTGACCCATGGTTTCACTGTCGATGGTGAAGGCCGCAAAATGTCCAAATCATTGGGCAACGTGGTATCACCACAAGATGTGATGAATAAATTGGGTGCTGATATTTTACGTTTGTGGGTAGCGACGACCGACTACACCTCAGAAATGACGGTATCTGATGAGATCCTGAATCGTGCAGCCGACAAATATCGTCGTATTCGCAATACAGCGCGTTTCTTATTGGCGAATTTGCACGGGTTCAACCCGGCCACAGATTTAGTACCACTGAACGAATTGGTAGAGCTGGATTTATGGATGGTGCAACGCGCTGCTGCGCTGCAAAACGAAATTGTCGCGGCTTACGATGATTATCAGTTCCATGTTGTGAGTCAAAAACTGATGAACTTCTGTACCGTGGAATTGGGTAGTTTTTACCTTGATGTGATTAAAGATCGCCAGTACACCGCAAAGACCGATGGCCATGCCCGCCGTTCTTGTCAGACTGCGCTTTATCATATTATCGAAGCCATGGTGCGCTGGATGGCGCCAGTGATGAGCTTCACCGCACAGGAAATCTGGGAAATTCTGCCAGCCCGTCAGTCTGCTTTTGTCTTTACCGAAGTCTGGTATGAAGGGTTAGATGCAGTCCCAGCCGGCAAGTTAGATGATGCGTTTTGGCAGCAATTGCTACTGGTGCGCGATGAAGTGAATAAAGTGATTGAAGGCGCGCGTAAAGAGGGCAAAGTCGGAGCTTCACTGCAAGCAGAAGTGACTTTGTTCGCGTCAGGCGACTTGGCAGAGGCGCTGCAAAAAGTGGCTGCAGAGCTTCGTTTTGTGCTTATTACCTCAACGGCTGAGGTCTCGACGGCGGCTGCACCGGCAGAAGCCGTGGCGACAGATATTGCGGGATTATCGGTGTTGGTTGCCGCATCAAGTGCCGCGAAATGCGAACGCTGCTGGCATCATCGTCATGATGTTGGCGCAAATGCAGCGCATCCGGATATTTGTCTGCGCTGTGTCGACAACGTGGAAGGCGCAGGTGAAGCTCGGGTGTTTGCATGATGTCTGGGTTACAAACTTCAATTTTTAAAGATTCTGGCTGGCGCTTCTGGTGGCTGGCCTTGCTTGTGCTGGTTGTTGATCAATTGACAAAAGTTTGGGTGATCCAAAACTTTGAATTTGGCGAATCAATCCAGCTGTTGCCGGTGTTCAACTTTACCTATGCCCGCAATTACGGTGCTGCCTTTTCATTTTTAGGTGACGCTGGTGGTTGGCAACGCTGGTTGTTTACCGGTATCGCGGTGATCGTCGCTATTGCACTCAGCGTATGGCTGACTAAATTACAACGGCAACAGTGGAAGTTATCGCTGGCGCTGGTAATGATCGTGGCTGGTGCTATCGGCAATTTAATTGATCGTAGCCTTTATGGTTATGTTGTTGATTTTTTACATGTTTATTATCAGCAGTGGCATTATCCGGTATTTAATATTGCCGATTGCGCCATCACCATCGGTGCTGCATTGTTGATTTGGGACAGCTTTTCGCCCGACGTGGCGGAAGAATCTAACCAGAAGTGAGTGTGCGATGTCGATTGAAGTGGTAAATAAAGCGGAAAATAGCGCAATGATTGGCGCCGGAAGCACCGTCATATTTCATTTTGATATTAAATTAGCTGATGGTAGTGCCGCTGAAAGTACCCGCGTTCACAACAAGCCAGCAAAGTTACAAATGGGCGATGGTAGCCTATCGCCTGCGTTCGAAGCGCAGTTGTCAGGTCTGCAGGCTGGTGATAAAAAAACCTTCACATTGGCGCCGGAAGATGCCTATGGTTTGCCAAATCCGGACAATCTTTATTATGTTGATCGCAGCAAGTTTTCGATGGATGCTCCGGCACAAGTCGGCATGATTGTTGGATTTGCGATGCCTGATGGCTCAGAACTCCCGGGGTTAATTCGGGAAGTAGTGGGGGATTCAGTCACGGTCGACTTTAACCATCCACTGGCTGGTCAGACGCTGACCTTTAGTGTTGAAATAGTGCAGGTGAGTAACTAATCATGGATATATTTCTTGCCAATCCGCGAGGTTTTTGTGCCGGTGTTGACCGCGCAATCAGTATTGTATCCCGCGCGTTAGAACTTTATGAACCACCAATATATGTGCGTCATGAAGTGGTGCACAACAAGTTTGTGGTAGATGGTTTGCGTCGTAGCGGTGCAGTATTTGTTGATGAACTCGACGAAGTACCGGATGGCAATATTGTGATTTTCTCCGCGCATGGTGTATCGCAGGCGGTCAGGGAAAATGCTAAGCAGCGTGGTTTAAAAGTGTTTGACGCCACCTGTCCGTTGGTGACCAAAGTTCATATGGAAGTTACTCGCGCCAGCCGTAAAGGGGTTGAATGCATTTTAATTGGCCACGCTGGTCACCCGGAAGTGGAAGGTACGATGGGGCAGTATGACAATCCGGCGGGCGGTATTTATTTGGTCGAGTCGGTAGAAGACGTCGAGAAGTTGGTAGTGAAAAACCCGGCTGAACTGTGTTTTTCTAGCCAGACAACCTTATCTGTGGATGATACTGCTGATGTGATTGATGCGCTGCGTCAAAAATTTCCTGATATTGAAGGTCCACGTAAAGACGATATTTGTTATGCAACCCAAAACCGGCAGGATGCAGTACGCGAGCTGGCGGCAAAAGTGAATTTGTTGCTGGTGGTCGGGGCGAAAAACAGTAGTAATTCGAACCGGTTGCGTGAACTGGCTGAAAAAATGGGCTGTACCGCATTTCTCATTGATACCGCGGCAGATATTCAGCAGCAGTGGCTGGTGGATGTAAAGGCGGTGGGGGTGACTGCAGGTGCTTCGGCGCCGGAAGTTTTGGTGAAGCAAGTTGTTCAGCAACTCACTACCTGGGGTGGTAAGCAAGTCATCGAACATCCGGGACGAGAGGAAAATGTGGTGTTTGCTGTTCCGGCAGAATTGCGCTAGAGCTTCTTGATGACTGCTCAATCAGGCCAAATAATAAATAAGGTTCGATTTGAGCAGTTATTACCGGCATTTTGCCGCGGGCGTATTGTTGTTCGGGTGATGGTGCTGGCCCAGGCTTTGGCTATTCTGCTGGCGTTGGCGACCGATGTCAGTAGTGATTTTTGGGCCCGATTGGGCCTCACGTCTTTGTTTGTACATTGGGTGGCGTTACTCACTGTTGCGTTGTTATGTCGCTTTCAGCGCCGGTTATATAAAGTGCCACCACAACAGTTGGCGGCATTGGCCTTGTTGTTATTGTTGGTGGTGACCTTAGGTGTCAGTACCGCTGCATTTTCGATGTTGCATGCCAGTGGCTGGCAGCAACCTTCTGATTTTTATCGTTTCCTGCTTCAAACTTTGCTTATCGCGTTATTGGTCGGCGTGATGGGTATTCAGTTATTTGCGCTTTATGTCGAACACAGCTGGCGGTTAACGGCACAATCGAGATCGGAACTGGACGCTTTACAAGCGAGGATCCGACCGCATTTTTTATTCAATAGCCTCAATACCGTTGCCGAGTTGACGCAGCAAGATCCCGCAGCTGCCGAGAAGGCTCTCCTAGATTTAGCCAGTTTATTTCGTGCAGCATTAAATGCCGGAGTCCAGGTTGAATTACAGGAAGAGCTGGCACTGACCCGCCAGTATCTGGCGCTGGAGCAGTGGCGGTTAGGTTCACGTTTACAGTTGGAGTGGCTAGTTCCGGATGATTTACCGCATACTCTGCTGCCATGCCTAACGCTACAGCCACTGCTGGAAAATGCGGTTCGCCATGGCATTGAGCGCTGCAGCAAGCCGGGAGTCATTCGTTTTGAACTGCATCAGTCAGCCCGTTATCTGACCATTGTGCTTACCAATCCCGCCGGAGATTTGCCGCCCGCTGAAGGCGGCAATGGCATGGCACTGCAAAATATCCGACGGCGGTTGGAGTTACAATTCGGTGATGATGCCAAACTCAGTACTGGGGTGAATCAAGGGGAATATCGGGTGAAACTGGTGATCCCTCTGACAAAGGTGAGCGCATGAATGTATTGATTGTCGACGATGAACCTTTGGCGAGAGCAAGGTTGCAACGTTTGCTATTGGCGCATCCTGCTTATCAGGTCATCGCCGAAGCGGCAGACGGGCATACTGGTTTACAGTTGGCCATCGAATTACAGCCTGATTTGGTTTTCTTAGATATTGAAATGCCGGATCGAAATGGTCTGAGTGTGGCCGCCGAACTGATGCAATTACAACCACCACCAGCAGTGGTTTTTGTCACCGCTCATCCGCAACATGCTTTGGCCGCTTATCAAGTGGCTCCAGCTGATTATCTTTTGAAGCCGGTGTCGGCCGAGCAGCTTGCGACAAGTTTATTGCGAATAGGTCTTGCGACAAAAGCGCATCTGGAAAAACAACAAGAACAACATTGGCTTTCATATAAAACTGGCAGCAGTTTGCACCGCGTTGAATTACAACAGTTGTTTTATCTGCAAGCTGAAGACAAATATGTGCGGATGGTGTTTGCCGGTGGTGAAGCATTGACGGAGCTTAGCTTAAAGCAACTGGAAGATTTGTATCCAGAGCAGTTACTTCGGATCCATCGTCATACCCTTGTCCTGAAACGGCGTTTAAAAGCGCTGCATAGTTTACCTGATGGACGCCACGTGCTCGAGCTTTGGCAAAGTGATGATTTGCTTGAGATCAGCCGGCGTGAATTGGGCCGGGTCCGGCAGTTGCTGCTACCTGTGCTCCCTTGAAACCCGCAGTAAGGCGATTGACTTGTTGCATGGTTTACCGTTTGTCGGCAGCTTTTGCCGTTGGTCAGAAAGTCCTCGCCTGTCGCATTTTTTTTCTTCTATAGTACGCTAGCCCTTATTGGCCACTGGAGTTCGGACTCTGGTGATGATTCGCCGCAGGAGACATTATTGTGAGAACAAGTAGGATCAGACCCGGCCGTGGTTTTAGTCTGATGGAGTTATTAGTCACGATAGCTGTGTTGGCAATTACGCTGGCTATTGCTGTGCCGTCTTTTACTGGTGTGATTGGAAATAGTAAATTACGCGGCCAGGCCAGTGAAATTCAAACTGCTTTAGCCTACGCGCGTACTGAAGCCATTCGACTGAATCAAAGTGTGGTGTTTTGTCATTCAAACAACGGTATTAATTGTACCGTGCCACCAGCGACCGGCTGGGAAGGCTGGTTAGTGAGCGCCGCCGGAGCTGCATTAGCGACGCCGGTAGTTCCGGTATTACGCACTGGTATCATTCCGGCAGCACCTATACGCGTTTCATCCGGTGCCAATTTAGCTGCGGCCACCCACGCCATCCGGTTTACGCCACAAGGCTTGGCACGAGGTTTTACCAATAATATTCCTTTATCTGATTTGATTCGGGTGTGCATAGCACAAGCCTCAGTCAATCCAAATACCAGAGATATTCAATTTAGTTCCGGTGGCCGAAGCCGGATCGTGACAACTGATAATGCCGGTATCTGTCCTTAATTATTGAGGATGACTGGGAGGAATGATGTTGAACAAGCGTGTTAATTTTAAAAACATAGTTGGCGCAAGGCTGCGGCACCAAAAAGGCGTATCGCTGTTGGAAGTGCTTATTGCAGTGTTGGTTCTGTCGGTCGGTTTACTCGGTATTGCCGGTTTGCAAACAGCAAATTTGCGGAATACTCAGAGCGCGCATCAGCGGACGGTAGCAGTGCTAATTACGGCTAGTATGGCGGAGCGCATTCGAGCCAATCCGACAATCGCACTCAACGGTGCATTCGTTTTGGCAAAAACCTGCAAAGCGTTAGCGGCTGGCGGGAACATTCAAAGCATTGAGCACGCCAACTGGATGACTGAAATTCAGACGAATTTAGGCAGTGCTGAAACCAGTTGTGGCGAAGTCACCTATGACAATGCGAATCGGACTTATACCGTCAATGTGTATTGGGACGACTCTCGGGCTATTGGTGGTCAGACCGATATGAACATAACTCAGGTGGTGAGACTATGACGATGCAGCTACAACGCCATCAGTTTCGACGTGGTTTTACGTTGATTGAATTAATGGTCAGCATGTTGCTGGGGACTTTTTTAATTGGTGGTGTGATTGGCGTTTATATTGCCAATAGCAGAACAAATCAGGTCAATGAACAAATGGGCCAGGTGCAACAGGCCAGCCAAGTGAGTTTTCAGCTGCTCAGCCGTGATGTGCAGCACGCTGGTTATGCCGGCTGTGCCAATATTATTTCCACCAGAGTAGTGAATGTTTTAAACCCGCAGCCCTGGTGGGCAAATTGGGTTGGTGGTGTGCAAGGTTTTGAAAACGCTGCGATCCCAGACTTTACCGCCGGAGCTATTCCTCCGTTGGCAAATACGGATGGCCTGCATCTGATGTATGGCCGTGGGGTTAGCTCATCTGTAGTCGCGCATAACGCAGTGGCAGTGCCGCCTTTGGTGATTAATCAGAATTTGGGCGGCATTGTTGCCAATGATATTTTACTTGGCTGCGACTCGCGGATGGCGGTCATTTTTAAAGCGACCGCTGTGGCAGGAAATAATATTAGCCATGGCGTAGGCGGTGCGGCGCCGGCAAATAGTACCTTGAATTTTGGCGTGGCACCTGATGGCAGCCTGTTTCAGCAGAACATGTCCAATGATGCAGGCTCTGTGATGCCGCTGGAGTCTGTAGGCTGGTTTGTTGGCACTCAGGGTGGGATCAACTCACTGTTTCGCGTGGCGCTGGTTGCTGGCGTGGCTCAAATAGAGGAAGTGGTGCAAAACGTCCAGGACTTGCAGCTGCAGTATCTGGTCCAGGGCGGGAATGACTATATCGATGCCAATTTGGTGGTTGATTGGGGTACTGTGATGTCCATTCGAGCCACCCTCACTTTGGCCGACAATCCGGCGATGCCCATGGCTCTTGGCATTCGGCAAATCAGCCAGGTGATTAACTTGCGTAATCGGAGGGAGTAGCAATGAAACAGCAACCGATGCGACAGCGGGGGATGGCACTAGTCATCAGTTTGTTATTACTCGTAGCCATTACTTTATTGGCGGTGAGTACGATGCGCAGTACGACGATGCAGGAGCGGATGGCATCGAATTTAAATGACCGTGAATTGGCCAAACAAGTCGCAGAATCGACTATTCGCCAGGCAGGTTTATTATTACCGCCGGTGGCAGGTTCTGCTTGGTTTACCGCGGCATTGCCGGCACCTGCGGTCGGTACTGCGGATCTATGGCAGAACCCGGCCTCATGGGCCAATGCCGGTGCGATCGTAGTCAGAATTGATGGCGTGGACTACACCGGCCAGTATTTAGTGGAAAACATGGGTTTTTGGGTAAACAGGAACACTCCGAACTGCAAGGTGAAAGATGATCCGTTGTGCGAAAGTCAGACTTATCGCATCACCGCCCGAACCGCCCCAACCGCTGGCCGCGCCAGTGTGATCTTACAAGCCATTTGGCGGTTGTAAGTAACTGTTTGCAGGAGAACGAATATGTCGCTTCAGAAAACGCACAAGGCCAGCTTCTATGGCTGGTTGTTGCTCAGTGCCACCTTTGGTGCCAGTACTGCGCAAGCTGCAATTGATATTTCGACTGCCCCACTGGAAACAGGGACTGCAGTTCCACCCAATATCATGTTTATTATTGATGACTCCGGCTCGATGCGCTGGGGTTTTATGCCGGACGATTTGTCGAGTAGCTTTAATTTAGGTTCTAATTGTGACTCGAGCTCTACAACATACGCCGGAGCGACGGTTAAAAAGTGCAAAGCGACGGGAAGAAAATATTTGGCATCGAGCCATTTAAATAAAGTGTATTACAACCCTAAGACGACTTACCTGGTACCGTTAAAGCCAGATGGCGTCACCTACTACAATACGCCGTCTTATAACAATGCACCCGATGATGGCTTTGATAGCTCGTCTGGCAAAGTCGATTTAAGAACAGAGTATCGTGCTTTAATTGCCGATTACAATTATCCAAATAGCTCAACTGGTTTTACAATTAGCAGCAGCACGTCCAGCACGAGTACCAGCGAAGCATTTTATTTTGAATTTAATAATGACAGTGGCTGTGCATCTTCACCCCGGTCAGACAGTTGCTACGATTTGGTCAAAATGTCTTCAGAATCTGCGGCTCAGCGGCAAAACTTCGCCAATTGGTTTGCATTTTACCGCACGCGGTTGATGTCCTCTAAATCTGGCGTCTCAGCTGCGTTTCAAACTCAGGGAGATACCATCAGGGTTGGGTATGGGTCGTTGAATACGAGCGGTGTAATTGGTTCAAATGTAGGGAATTTTAGCGGCTCGGGGCGAAGTGGTTTTTTCACTTGGTTACACAACAAAAGCGCTAGTGGCGGTACGCCTTTGATCGGGGCGTTAAACGCGGCCGGTAAATATTTCACCAAAGATGAACCTTGGCGTACAAACCCTGCAAGTTCCTCTTCGGCACTGCTCGAATGTCGGCAAAACTTTACTATTTTAATGACCGATGGCTATTACAGTGACAGTATTTCCGGTGTAAATGATCAGGACAGTACCGATGGTGCAACGATCACCGGGCCAAAAAGCAAGTCATACACCTACAAAGCGGCCAATCCATTTAAAGATGGCAAAGGTAATACTTTGGCTGATGTGGCGATGAAATATTGGAAAAATGACTTAAGAACGGATTTAGACAATACAGTGCCATTTAGTGGTGGGAACCCAGCGTTCTGGCAACATATGGTGACCTTTGGTGTTGGTTTAGGTGTGACTGGCTCGGTGACGACCAAAGCAGGTTTTGATGCCATCACCAGTGGTGCTGCAATCAGTTGGTGGACTGGTAGTAGTGCTGAGAACAAAATCAATGATTTACTGCATGCAGGCGTGAATAGCCGTGGTGGATTTTTCAGTGCGGATAATCCGTCTGTCTTTGCCGATGGTTTAGCGGCTACGTTAAATGCGATTCAAGAACGAGTTGGCTCAGCATCAAATATTGCAGCGACAGCGATTAACTCGCTGCAA
>JAHJNE010000565.1 GCA_018820995.1 Gammaproteobacteria bacterium
GTAACAGCCGCTTCGGCAGCAGGCTCAGTTACAGTGCCCGTCGACACACAACCCGATAAGCTGACACAACTTACAGCAGTCACACCAGCAACCAGCAGCGGCAACCAGCCAGACTGGCGATAGGTTTTCATCTTCATCAATTTCACACCCAAAGGTAATGGCGGTAAACGCCTGATTTAATGCAGAAATGCTTAAGAGCGCAGCTGCAAAAACAATACATCACGCTAACCTGAAACAGGCATTTATTCAACTGCGAGCAACCAGAAAGCCTGGCGAACACCAACAACTTGAATCAAATCTGCGGCAGATAAAATAGTCCTGAGGACAGACCTCATTGCGCGCGATAAAAACCTGAATTTTACCCGATTTAGATCCAAAACGGGGGCGATTTACCGATAATAACTGATTATTTTCTGCACAGGCTTGACTAATTTAAAAATCAGCAGTAAAACGATTAAGAGACAGGGTAAAGACAATAATTATAACAAAGCAACAGACAACTCCAGAGTTAAAAAATTCGGCGTTGTTTTTTTTAGAATTAAACTTAAACGATTAAGTTTTCGTTTTAAGGAAGCACCGCCAACAGCTTCGTTGCAGAATAAGCAACTGATGTCAGCAGTGTACTCAATTCATGCTTTCTCCCCCCTGCTCTTGCGACACTCAATTACGAGACCGATCACAAACACCGTAAGTCGATAAGGACAACAGGATAATGAAAACACAACTATTTAAGCCCGCTTTACTATCGATTGCCATTTCCAGTGCAATCTTTTCTGGCCATAGCATGGCGCAACAAGCCACCGTTGATGGTGAAGAAGTCGAAGTCATTGCCGTCAAGGGCATCCGCGGATCTTTGATCCGTTCACAAGCAGAAAAAATGGACAGCTCGTCCATCACTGAGTCTATTTCCGCTGAAGACATTGGTAAGCTGCCAGATTCATCGATTGCCGAATCGTTATCACGTTTACCTGGCCTTGCTGGTGAGCGGGTTGGCGGCCGTACTTCGGGCATTTCGGTGCGCGGTTTTAAAGAAGACTTTACCGGCACCTCACTCAATGGTCGTGAACTGATTGGTATTGGTGATAACCGTGGTGTTGAATACGATTTATATCCATCCGAAATTATGACCGGCGCCACCATCTATAAAACCTCAGATGCGACATTGATGGTGCAAGGCATTGGCGGTACCGTTGATTTAAAAACCGCCCGTCCGCTACAAGCTAAAGAAACCTTAACGTTAAATGGCAGTTACGAATATGGCAGCCAGGGTTCTGATAACCCGGAATTTGATGCCACAGGTAAACGTTTTGCATTGTCTTTTGTCGAAAAATTTGCCGACGATACCATGGGTTTAGCGGTGGCACTCGCCACCACCGACTCGCCGAACAACCAGCGTAAATATGGCGTTTGGGGTTACAACACCAACGACGCCGGTCAAATTCTACCAAGTGGTTTAGATATTCAATCGATCAGCACCCAGCTGGAACGTGACACCATTTCTGCCGTGTTCCAGTATCAGCCGAACGACAAAATCAATGTGGTGGTTGATGCACTGAACATCGATTATTCCGATTCTGGTGTGTTACGCGGTTTTATCGAACCCTTCTCATCGGCCAATGTCACGGGTAGCGGTACAAGCGCCAAAGGCACGCAAGTAAATGCCAACCCGGTACTACGGACCGACCCATTACAAAAAGATGGTGACTTAAAAGCCTACGGCCTGAACATCGAATATCAGCTGAATGATGACTGGCAGGTGATGCTGGATGTCGCCAACAGCAACTCCAGTAAACACGATTTACGTGGCGAATCTTATGCCGGTCTGGCACGCTCTGGTGCTTTAACCAACGCGCAGCTCGGTTCACGTGAATTTCAAATGAGCCCGAATGGTGTTTTCTTCACCGGTCAAAACGGCCTTGGCGCTTTTGCCGATCCAAATGCCTTACAACTGACCGGCCCACAAGTGTGGGGCGGTAGTCTGGCGAGCTTAGCCAGCCAGTTCCAAACCAACGTCTTACAAGCATCAGGCACGCCTTTTAGTTTCCTGAATGCGCAAGACGGTTTTATGAACTACGCCGACTTTAGCGAAGAGTTAACCACCGCCCGACTGGAAATTCAGGGCAATCTGGAGCTGGGTATTTTCACTAAAGTCACTGCAGGTATTAATTACAGCGACCGCTTTAAAGACAAAGTGAATAAAGGCTTTTTCGCCACCAGCACTGCTTATCCATCGTCAATTGCCATCCCGGAAAAATACCGGTTAGGTCTGGCTGATTTAAGCTGGGCTGGCCTGGGCCAAGTCGTCGCTTATGATGGTTTTGCCCCTTACTTTGATGGTGGTTACACCTTAAACGACGCTGGTTTGTTGGAGCCGGATCGCCTCGGTGATACTTTTGACGTTGACGAACAAGTGATGACACTTTATGTCAAAACCGACTTCGAAACCGAATTGTCTGGTATGGCGCTTACCGGTAACCTTGGCTTGCAGTATGTTGATACCGACCAAAAATCATCAGGTTATATTGGTGTCGTTGGGCCAAACTTTAAGGTGTGTGATGACAACAACGACAATCAAACCGATGCCCGTTGTTTAGTCGAATCAGGTGCCAGCTATAGCCACCTGTTACCAAGTCTGAACCTCAGTCTTGAAGTAATGGACAACACCTTTGTCCGCGCCGCTGCCAACAAAACCATCAGTCGTGCCCGGATTGACCAGATGAAAGCTTCTGGTTTTGTGAAGTTTGACCAAAACATCGATTTAATCACCATTCCAAACAGCCAGGCCGCGGTACAAGCCTATGGCTCGCCTTGGTCTAAATTTGCCGGTAACCCAGAGCTCAAGCCACTGGAATCAAATAACTTCGATTTATCCTTTGAGAAGTATTTTGAAACCGAAGGTTATGTGTCCTTAGCGGTTTTCTACAAAGACTTAGTGAACTGGACGCGTGATGGCAATGCGCTGATCGATTTCACTAACGATCCTGGCAATAACGGCGCCAATTACTACATTCCAAGCTTCCACAACCGGGTGATTGATACTGCTGGCACTTATGGCCCACTGGACACCCCATACAATGTTGGCGATACCGCGGTACCACCGAACTATGGCTATTATTCATTTTTTGAAGACGGCTTAACCGGCAAAGTCAAAGGCACTGAACTCACCACCAACCTGCCTTTAGGCATGTTCAGTAAAGTGCTCGACGGCTTTGGTATTGCCGCATCAGCCACCTTGATTGATGCAGAACTGGAAGATGGTTCTGCCATTCCGGGCCAATCGGACAAAGTGTATGCGTTAACCGCTTATTATGAGCGCAATGGCTTTGAAGTTCGAATTGCCGGCACTGACCGTGCTGATTTCTTGACCTACCAACGTGGTGGGTCGAATAAAATCGAAACGGCTAAACGCAAAGGTGTACAACTGGTCGATGCACAGATCAGCTACGATTTCTCAGAAAGCGACATCAGTTACCTCAAAGGCTTGCGGGTCTCGCTGCAAGGCAGCAACCTGACCGATGTCGATGAAGAAAGTGTAGATAGCAATGGCATTGTGACGTTACGCCGGCAGTTTGGACCGACTTATATGTTGAACTTTAACTACTCTTTTTACTAAGTAGTCAGTACCACTGATGGTCGACTTCGTTGCCTATCAATGAAGTAGACCAGACTGTTTT
Source organism: Gammaproteobacteria bacterium (assembly GCA_018820995.1). Taxonomy (GTDB): domain Bacteria; phylum Pseudomonadota; class Gammaproteobacteria; order Enterobacterales; family Alteromonadaceae; genus Pararheinheimera. The sequence continues at coordinate 3,675 of JAHJNE010000565.1, forward strand.
TTGCATGTCCCCCGTCATTGATGGGGGTTATGTAATAACCAGTCTTTTGAAATACCTCAGATTGATTTTGATTTCATCACACAAAGTGCTGTGAAACACACAGTGCTATGAAGTGCGGTATACAGTGCAAAAAAGCAGTGAGATGCCATTAAATTGTGAGTCATTCAGTGTGATGAGATCTTTTTATTAGATAACGGGTACAGTAGCTGGGATCCCTACAACCACCTCACTGCAGAGTAACCAACGATGAAGCAACCAATCAAAAAAGTAGTCATTGCCGGCGGCGGTACCGCAGGCTGGATGGCGGCCGCTTTACTGAAAAAAGTGCTGCAACAGCAGATTGAGGTCGAACTGGTCGAGTCCGATGACATTGGCATCGTTGGGGTCGGCGAAGCCACCATTCCGCCTATTCAGGTGTTTAACCAATATTTAGGGTTGGACGAAGCCGAATTTCTGCGTGAAACCAACGCCACCATTAAGCTGGCGATTAAATTTGAGAACTGGAAAGTGCCAGGTGAAAGTTATTATCACACCTTTGGCGCACCCGGCACCCAGCTTGGGTTTTGTCCGTTTCAGCATTATTGGTTACAGGCCAAACAAGCCGGTATGCCACAGTCGTTATGGGATTTTGACCTGAATTACCTTTGTGCCGAGCAAGGTAAATTTAATATCGTCAAAACACCCAACCCGCTGTATGAAATGCCTTATGCCTACCATTTTGATTCTGGTCTTTATGGCAAGTATCTGCGAAAAATCGCCGAACAAGCTGGCGTGGTGCGCACCGAAGGGTTGATAGAGCAGGTGTTTCAGCACCCGATCAGCGGCCATATTACGGCGTTGCAGCTCAAAGATGGCCGGCAGATCAGCGGCGATTTATTTATCGACTGCACTGGGCTTCGGGCACTGTTGATCCGAAAAACTTTAGGGGTGGCCTTCGAGAATTGGAGCCACTATTTGCCTGCGAACAGCGCACTGGCGGTTGCCAGCGAACGTTTCGCCCAAACCCTGCCTTATACCCGCAGTATTGCGCACAAAGTCGGTTGGCAATGGCGCATTCCGCTGACCCATCGCAACGGCAATGGCTTGGTTTATAGCTCCGATTATTTGTCTGACGATGAAGCCTATCAAACGTTGATGGGAAACCTTGATAGCAAGCCATTAGCAGAGCCACGTAAAATTTCATTCCAGACTGGCCGCACCAGCCAACAGTGGTGCAAAAACGTGGTATCGCTAGGTTTGTCTTCGGGCTTTTTAGAGCCGCTGGAATCAACCAGTATTCATTTAATTCAATCCGGCATAGTGCGGCTGTTGAAAATGTTCCCGCATCAACAGATTTCCGACACCGTCATCGACTACTACAACGCAGATTCCAAACAAGAATTTGAAACCATTCGCGATTTTATAATTTTGCATTACCACGTTAATCAGCGGGATGACTCCGATTTCTGGCGCGATATGCGTCACATGGCCATCCCACAGCGGTTAGCGGAAAAAATTGCGTTATTTGCCGAATCTGCCGCCATTTTTAACGATCACAACGACATTTTCCGCGACGCTTCCTGGTTGCAGGTGATGCTTGGCCAGGGCATTGAACCACGTGATTTTCACCCGGCTGCCAAGGCGGTGCCGGATGCGCAGTTGCTTAAAGTGCTGCAACAAATTCAACAGGCCAAACAACAACCTTTGGCGCAAATGTTGTCGCATGATGAGTTTTTGGCACGCTTTACCCGCCCCTCGTGAAATAACAAATAGGTTGGCTGCAACTTCAGATAACCAGCTGCTTGCAGCTTAGATTAAGGACTTTGTGATGACCCCTTTTTTCCGAATGCTGGTCTTATTAGCATGCTATTGCTGCAGCCCTTGGTTTGCCCACGCAGCAAGCACAACAAACGCCACCGCCCCGGCCAACAATTCCAACAGCGCAAACAGCGCCAACCAGCAACAATGGCAGCTGCAATCGCCAGATCACGCTATTGCGCTCATCATCCGGTTAGAGCCTGAAGCCCTCAGTTATCAGGTTAACTTTCAGGGCAAGCCAGTGCTGAATCCTTCCAAACTTGGCCTGGCGTTTAA
>JAHJNE010000566.1 GCA_018820995.1 Gammaproteobacteria bacterium
CTTTATCGACATGAATTTCCAGCGTTTGCTCATCAATTTGCCGCAAAGTAAAACCTTCCAGCGCTGTGACGGTGGCCGCGGTTGCTAAATCCAAAATAAATGTTTCTTTGGTGAGTTTACCCAACAATGCTTTCATGCTGGTGTTTTCAACAATTTGGCCATGATTGATAATGGCGATATTGCGACAGAGCGTTTCAGCTTCTTCCAGATAGTGGGTGGTTAAAATGATCGTCACGCCCTGCTTGTTTATTTCTTTTAAAAACTCCCACATCGAACGACGCAGCTCAATATCAACTCCAGCGGTGGGTTCATCTAAAATCAACAGCTTCGGTTCATGCATCAGTGCCCGGGCAATCATCAAACGTCGTTTCATGCCTCCGGATAACTCACGGGAACGGGCAAAACGTTTTTCCCACAAGCCAAGCTGTCCTAAATATTTTTCCGCTCGCACCATGGCAATAGATTTGGGCACACCGTAATAACCCGCCTGATTCACTACAATCTGCAGCACAGTTTCAAACTGGTTGAAGTTAAATTCCTGCGGTACCAAGCCAAGCTGACTTTTAGCATCTTCCAGTGACGTATCGATGTCGTAATCGAACACTTTGACGGTACCAGAGCTTTTATTGACTAAAGAACTGATGATGCCAATACAGGTACTTTTACCGGCACCATTTGGGCCAAGTAAGGCAAAAAAGTCACCTTGTTTGACTTGTAAGTCAATGCCAGTCAGCGCAACAGTGCCGCTTTTATAGGTTTTTTTCAGTTGTTGAATATCAAGCGCGAGCGTCAAATTATTCCCCTTGTGCACCAGCCTCGGCGCCTGCAATTGCACTTTGTGGTGCATATCCCCAGCGCGGCATGATGTCTTGTGGTAAACCCAAATGGTCCAGCATTCTGGCGACCATAAAATCGATTAAATCTTCAATTTTTTGTGGCTGATGATAAAAACCGGGCGCTGCTGGCATGATGGTCACACCCAACTTGGCTAATTTCAGTAAGTTTTCCAGATGCAAGGCGCTCAGTGGCGTCTCACGTGGCACTAAAATCAATTGTCCTTGTTCTTTAATCACCACATCGGCAGCGCGTTCAATCAGATTGTCGCTCATACCATAAGCAATGGCGGCCACGGTGCCGGTTGAACATGGACACACCACCATGGTTTTGGGTGCGGCGGAACCTGATGCCACCGGTGAAAACCAGTCGTCTTTGCCGTAGACAGCTAAGAGATCGGGGCTGCACTGCAACATTTCAACCAGCTGCTGCTGACAAGTTTGCGGATTGCCATTAAATTTTAAGTTGTGCTCGGTCGCAAACACCACGCGGGCGGCGCTGGAAATTAATAAATGCACTTTAACGTTTTGTGCCAACAGACATTGCAACAACCGCCAGCCATACAAAGCGCCGGACGCGCCGGTAAAGGCCAACGTGACTTCGCGCGTAAAAGCGCTTTGTGGCAGTGCAGATTCATTGTGTTGCTTGGTCATCAGTGTTCCCATTTTTTCTTTAAGGCGTCCAGCAGTTTGTCATGAATGCCACCAAAACCGCCGTTACTCATAATGACAATCGAAGTGTCTTGGCTGGCTGATTCGACAATCAGATCTACCAATGCCGTGATATCCGAACTGACTTGCGCTTTTGACCCACATGCGGCAGCGACATCCGCCAATGACCAGCCAGAATTTGCCGGCTCAAATAAAAAGACCTGGTCGGCTGCAGTCAAGGATAAGGGTAAGGCAGCTTTGTGTACGCCCATCCGCATAGTATTGGAGCGTGGCTCTAATACGGCAATAATGCGTTTTTCGCCCACTTTGTTGCGAAGCCCAGCTAAAGTGGTGTCAATTGCCGTGGGGTGATGGGCAAAATCATCATAAACCGCGATATCAGCAACTGTGCCCTTAAGTTCCATCCGCCGTTTCGGCGCGATAAACGAGTTCAGCGCTTCCATCGCGATTTTGATTGGCACGCCGGCGTGACGTGCCGCGGCCAGCGCCATCAAACCGTTATCAACACTGTGCTGACCAGTTAACTCCCAACGAACTTCGCCAAGCACTTCGCCGTGCAGAGTTACACGAAATGCACTGCCATCTTTACTCAGTAACTCTGTTTGCCAGTCGGTACCATAACGTTGCTGTTCACTCCAGCATCCCATCGTTAATGTTTCATCGATAGCAAGCACTTTCGCGGGTGACAATACCAGACCATTGCCTGGCACCATCCGCAATAAATGATGGAACTGGCGTTGAATGGCGGCTAAATCCGGGAAAATATCGGCGTGATCATACTCGAGGTTATTGATAATTAACGTGCGTGGCCGGTAATGGACAAACTTGCTGCGCTTATCAAAAAACGCCGTGTCGTATTCATCCGCTTCAATCACAAAAAATGGCGCGTCGCCTAAACGGGCAGAAACATCAAAATTCTGTGGAATACCGCCAATCAAAAAGCCAGGTTTTAAACCGGCGTATTCTAAAATCCAGGCCAGCATCGAGGTGGTGGTGGTTTTACCGTGAGTACCTGAAACCGCCAATACCCAACGGTTTTGCAGCACATGTTCCGCTAACCACTGTGGTCCTGAGGTATACCGCAGATTGCTGTTTAACACATATTCAACTGCCGGATTGCCGCGCGACATGGCGTTGCCAATAATCACTAAATCTGGTGTGGGTTCAAACTGACTGGCGTCATAGCCTTGGGTCAGTTCAATGCCGAGCTCTTCGAGTTGCGTGCTCATCGGCGGATAAACATTGGCGTCTGAACCTGTAACCTTGTGGCCCATAGCTTTGGCAATCGCGGCTATGCCGCCCATAAAAGTGCCACAAATGCCCAGAATATGAATATGCATAACCTTCCCTTTTTACAACGGCTGCAACCACTCAAAGCTGCAAAGATGCTGCATTGTAACAAAAGCGCTTTGGAACAAAAGCAAATAAAAACGGCTGAAAAACTGCAATTTTTCGTTAAATTCTTTACACTGTGCGCCGGTGTCTGCGCAAAAACCAGCCGTATTTAGACCCACAATCGTTGATGTTGCAGCGAAGCGACAAGTGAGTGAGATACCAGGCGCATCGTTTTACGATGTGACTGGGGCGAACGAACGAAAACAACCACGCTGCAACTTCAAAGATGAAGGGTATATTCCAATGCAGACCCACCCTACAGTCACATTAACAAGGATTACAGCATGCGCCGACTGGCTCCCGTATTACGGCAGGACGGAGTTGATACCGACCTGATTTCCCTGATCAAAACTATTCTGGCCGCTTGTAAGGAAATCTCCTTTCGCGTCGGTCAAGGTGAACTGGCCGGCGTATTAGGCTCGACTCTGGATGAAAACATTCAGGGCGAGACCCAGAAAAAACTCGATGTGCTGGCGAATGAATTGTTAAAAGACATGATTTTAGAAACCGGCGTCGTCAAAGCCATTTCCTCTGAAGAAGAAGATTTTACAGTTGCCGGTAACCCAAGCGGCAAATTCCTGGTGACATTTGATCCACTGGATGGCTCTTCCAACACTGACATCAATAGCTTAATTGGTACTATTTTTTCAGTACTTCCAGCCCGAGCAGATTTAGACGCCGCCGACGCAGGCCAATTTTTACAACCGGCTACCGCTCAAATTGCTGCCGGTTATGTGTTGTACGGCCCGTCGACCATGTTGGCGTTAACTACAGGCCGCGGCACTAAATTTTATACCTTGGATAAAACCTATGGCGGCTTTTTGCTTACCCAAGAAGAAGTAGCAGTGCCTGGTGTAACGGCGGAATTCGCCATCAATATGTCGAATCAGCGCCACTGGCAACCCGCCATGCAAAATTATGTCGCGGATTTACTTTTAGGTAAAACCGGCCCTCGTGGCAAAAATTTCAACATGCGCTGGATAGCAGCCATGGTCGGTGATGTGCATCGCGTGCTCTGTCGTGGTGGCGTTTTCATGTACCCAACTGATACCAAAGATCCAAACAAACCCTATAAATTGCGTCTGATGTATGAGGCCAACCCAATGAGCTTTCTGATTGAACAAGCCGGCGGTTTAAGCTCGACAGGTTACCAGCGGATTATGGAGATTCAGCCTACTGATATCCATCAAAGAGTCGCGGTGATTTTAGGTTCGAAACACGAAGTGGAAACTTGCCTGAAATATCATCAGAACTAAGTGGTTCGCAACATGATTCGACCAATGGCGCAGGCCAAAACCATAGCCATTTAAAATGCCGCCGCTATAATAGGCGGCATTCAAATCCCCTTTATATTGATCTTAAGGAACTATCATGAGTCTGAGTCTGGTCCCTGCAGGTAAAAATCTGCCTGACGAAATCAACGTCATCATCGAAATCCCGGCCAATGCCGATCC
>JAHJNE010000567.1 GCA_018820995.1 Gammaproteobacteria bacterium
CGAAGTACCGGTCACCAATCTGGCGCGGGATCGTATTTTCGATTTGTCAGAATTACCGCAAAAATTCACCGCTCATACGCCTTGTTTTCGTAGCGAAGCGGGCTCGTATGGTCGTGATACCCGTGGCCTGATTCGTCAGCATCAGTTTGAAAAAGTTGAGTTGGTGCAATTGGCTCATCCTGAACAATCGATGGCTGCACTGGAAGAACTGACAGGCCACGCTGAAAAAGTATTACAGCTTTTAGGTTTACCGTATCGGGTGATGTTGTTGTGTACCGGTGATATGGGTTTTGGATCCAGCAAAACTTACGATTTAGAAGTGTGGTTACCGGCGCAAAATACCTATCGAGAAATTTCATCCTGTAGCAATATGGGCGACTTCCAGGCGCGGCGGATGCAAGCCAGATTCCGTCCGGAAGAAGGGAAAAAACCAGAGTTACTGCATACGCTGAATGGCTCCGGCTTAGCCGTTGGCCGCACTTTGGTCGCCATTCTGGAAAACTACCAGCAAGCCGATGGTTCAATTCGTATTCCTGATGTATTGCAACGCTATATGGGCGGCAAAACGAGCATCAGCGCATAATTTAAAAGCAACCAGTATAAACAGCCGGCGTATTCTCCGGCTGTATTTTGGGGAGTGTTAGATGAGCAAAGCAAGTGCACCGGTAGAAAAACCAGTCGTGACGAAAAAAGTGGTACGAAAAGAGCGTCTGAGCATGACCAAGCTGATGCTGCGTTGGGCTTATTGGCTGATTATTACCGCAGTGGTCGGGGTGGTCGGCTTTGTTATTTTCGAAGCCGCCTGGATCTGGTATATAAATACCCGCTCATAGGGTATTTAAACCCGCTCATAGGTACTTAATCCGCATATTTGTATTTAAACCCGCTCAAGGTTACTGAATCCGCATATTGGATTTCAAAACCAGCGCTTAGAGTATTTGAACTCTGCACTGAGTATTTACCGCTCTAGTTTATAATCGCGAAGTACTATAAGCATCTGGCTGGTTTAGGCAGGCCCGCGATACGGGTGGCTTGTTTCGCAGGTCCTTCTGGGAATAGCATAAACAAATATTTGCTGCTGCCTTTTTCCGGTCCAAGTTTTGCCGCTATGGCTTTTACTAACACCCGAATAGCTGGCGAGGTTCTAAATTCCTGATAAAAATCCCGCACAAACCACACAACTTCCCAGTGTTCACTGCGCATGTTGATGTTTTCCAACTCCGCAAACTTTAATGCCAGCGCTTCGGACCATAAATTGAGATCGGCTAAGTAGCCGTGTTGATCCAAGGGGATCTCTTGTCCTGCAACTGTCAGACTCAACATAGCAGCACCTGTTGCGCTTCGACGCATAAATTGACCCACTGCGTGTCCGTGATCAGTTGGACCGAAGCCGGGCAGTTGAGCATCCGATCTGCCATATCTTGCTCTGAAGCGTAGAGCCGGAGGGTTGGCCAGCCGCGCTCTGTTAATAGCAAATACACGCCATCCTGGCGAAACATCAATGCATCGTCGGCGCTGACATGTTCCAAATGCTGTGGGTTCACGGAAGTACATTGATACAAAATCATTTAAAACCTCAGAATATGCTGCTGCTGCGCTAATACAAATTTGATTTGAGCATCCGACACTGACATCACAGGGAATAAACACTTCTGCACGTCGATGTCATAGTGCGCCAGCGCCGACGAACTTGCGATAACAGCAGCAACTTCATATAACTCAAACAGTTTCTGTGTCGGTGTATAATCTTTGCAGCCTAGTGCCGCTTGAGAATGAACGGGGAGCAGTTGCAGCACCCCGGCGCCCTGGTAAATGACCGTGATCTGATGTTCAACGGCGGCTAATGCCATAATCATGTCATTTGCTTCGCGGCTGAGGGCCGAGTCAAAAGGGCTGTGGCTGAGCAAAATTGCTATTTTTTTCATCGGGCTACTTTTTTAAGTCATCGTTTTGTTCGGCTGATGGTGTTCATCGGCTGGTTGTCTTCTTTAGAGAAACGGCTACTCGAGACCAACTGCTCCATCAGAATTGTATCACCTGATCCACAACATCCAGTCGCATTGCAAACTCGGCCAACCCAGCGGCGATAAAACCTGCTCTGGCGGGCTTTGCAGCACAGGCAAAGCCACGCTTTTCAGCCGCAGTCACACAGTATAACAAGGGAATATTGTGCTGTTGGCACAAGGACACTACTGCTGCTGCCATATCAGGCTCATCGGCAGGTAAATCGATATCGGCGATAATTGCTTGTACCGCATCCTGGTAAAAGAACAGATGGTCTATCTGGTGTTGTTCAGCAAGTGCTGCCTTTGCAAAGCGCAAAACCGATGCCAAAGTAGGGCTGGCAAAGGTGTTTGATTGTACATATAAAGCAAAAACTGCCATCGTTTACCACCACATCACTTGCCGATTAATTGGATATAGACTTCAGATATTTTTTTAGTCAGCCATATAAAAAAGCCCCGACTAGCGGGGCATTTTAACGAACTTCAGTTTTGCTGCAACTAATTAGTCGTCGCTGTTCATAAATCCGAGTAAAGACAGTAATGACGTAAACAGGTTAAATATATTGAGGTACAAAGAGACTGTCGCCCGAATATAGTTGGTTTCGCCACCCTGAATAATTCGGCTGGTGTCATACAGAATAAAACCTGACATCAACAAAACAACCACTGAGCTCACTGCTAATTGTAACGCAGGGATCTGGAAGAAAATATTGGCCAGACTTGCGATCACAGCCATCACTAATCCGACAAACAAAAAGTTACCCATAAATGAGAAGTCTTTTTTGCTGGTTAAAGTGTAGGCAGAAAGTGAGAAGAAAATTAATGCTGTCGCACCAAAGGCTTGCATAATTACTTCAGAGCCATTCGGCATCGCAGCATACCGATTTAACATTGGGCCTATGGATGCACCCATCGCGCCAGTAAATGCAAAAACCCAAAATAGTCCGGCAGCAGTATCTGCGGTTTTGATCACAACAAATACCAGTGCAAATGCCAGCAATGACAAGCCGAGGCCGGCCATGGGTCCAAAATCAAGCATCATGGCGATACCGGCTGTTACCGCACTGAATGTCAGTGTCATCGCCAGTAACGTATAAGTATTGCGTAGTACTTTATTGATACTTAAGCTGTCTGAACCGGTAAGGATCTGTTGGTTTTGGTAAGACATAAACACTCCTGTGATTGTTAATTCATGGAAACTATACAAGCATCTGTCGTTGAAGTCAGTAATATTGACCATTGGAGGACCGAATAATTCCCTGCCGTCGTCGCAACAGACCCATAACCGCCTAAAAAATAAACGCTTGATCTTTATAAACCAATTCAAGATGTTAAAACTGAAAAAAACACTTTCTTTTCAGCAATGATCTGATTAAGATACGCCGCATTGGAGAGATGGCAGAGTGGTTTAATGCACCGGTCTTGAAAACCGGCGAGGGTTAGTAGCCCTTCAAGAGTTCGAATCTCTTTCTCTCCGCCATATTTAAAAGCCCAGCTTATTGCTGGGCTTTTTCGTTTTTGACGTCATGTCTTATGCTTTAGGTTTGACCAGGTTTAAAGTTAGGTCATGAAAATCAAAGCTAAAATCGGTAATGTCCGGGTTCA
>JAHJNE010000568.1 GCA_018820995.1 Gammaproteobacteria bacterium
CATTGAACTGGCGGCCAACGCTATGTAGAGGTTGACGAAATTTAACGTGAGAACATCCATTTATACACTTGTCCATGTCGGTGTTAGCCGTTTAACTTAGCATATCCGTTTGAAAATTAGGTAACTTTAAAGCTGCATTTGGTCGCAGAAAGGGTGAGATAGTCAGATACGATGCTTAACCCTGGTTGACTATGGCATTGGCTGATAACAGCCTTGTTCTAATCATGCGCTCTTATCAGGCACTGCATCATGGTAAAATCACTGCACGAACAGGCGCCTCTCAGTATTGTTTCAACCCTACAACCAGCCCTTTTGCCGGGCAATCCGCGCCGCATCAATACGGTTGGCGGCGTTTAGTTTGGCCATCGCTTCGGACAAATAATTGCGGACCGTGCCTTCAGCGATAAACAACAAACCAGCAATTTCAGCGGTGCTTTTACCTTCACCCGCCAGGCGCAGCGCGCGGCGTTCTTTATCATTTAATGGGTCGGTTTCGCCAAGCGCCAATAATGCTAATTCGCTGTCGATCACCCGTTTGCCGGACATCACTTTATCCAGTGCCGACAGCAAGTCGCTAACCGGTGCGTCTTTCAGTAAAAAGCCGCTGACGCCGCAGTCCAATGCGCGTTTGATGTAACCACTGCGGCCAAAAGTCGTGATCACCACCACTTTGGTTGGGCTTTTTTGTTGCTGCAGCCAGGCAGCCAGCTCTAAACCGCTACGGCCCGGCATTTCAATATCAGTTAGCAATAAATCAAAGCTATCGGTTTTTAACAGCTTAAGTGCAGCATCACCGTCCGCCGCTTCGATGATCTGATGCGGGCTACTTAAGGTAATTAACGACGCCAATGCGCCCCGCACCATCGCTTGATCTTCGGCCAATAAAATTTTCATCCCATTAGTACTCATGATGCTTTTCCTTTGGGCAGCCAAATTTGCAACCGACAGCCTTGGTCGAGGGTGTAATCCAGTTTCGCTTGCAGCGCATCCAACCGCTCTTGCACACCGGTCAGACCGTTGCCAAAGCCGAGCTGTGTTACCTTGCCATTGTCGCTAATCTGGCAGTTCCAGCCGCTCGCATCTTCGGTGAACTGAATGGTGCAGCTGTCCCCTTTACTGTGGCGTAAAATATTGGTCACCAGTTCTGTCAGCACTAAAATCAATGCCGATTCTTCTCGCGCTGCAAGTTTGGGCACTTCGCCGATCAGCTGCACGGCAAACCCATGTTCACGCAGCCGCTGTGCCAGACCAGACACTTCCGCCAACAAACCTTTGTGCTTATAACCGGATACTGTTTGACGCACTTGCGACAACGAATCACGGGCAATTTGCGCCAGCTCCGTCAGTTGCAATTGGGCGTTTTCTGCTTGATTGGCTTTGAGCAAGGCGTTAGCCAAATCAGCTTTGAGAATAATCGACGACAAGCTATGCCCCATAATGTCGTGTAAATCGCGGGCAATGCGCTCGCGTTCGACCATCTGTGCCAGCTGCGAAATCTCTTCCTGGCTTTGTTGTTTTTGACGGTAATGCAATTGCCGCAACCGTTCTAAATAGCCAAACAGGCCAACGCCAAACAACAGCACTGAACCGTAAAGCAGGAAATAAGGGCCTTCAAATTGCTGCCACCACTGCAATACAACCATCAGCGCCCATACCAACCCCATCAGTAAGATCGACAGGCGTGGCCGATAGGCAAAGCCGATAAAAAAGCCGCAATAGGCAAACATTGAAATAGAGCCGGGATTCCATGGCGTGACGGCGGTGGCAATGGTCAGCATCAGTACCAGCGGTCGCCAAATCGTCTGATTATTCTGTTGATAGGCCCAAAAATAACAGGTAATAAACAAAATCAACGCCACAACCAAACCCGCCAGTTGCCAGGGGCGGTAATTGATATAAAACAGCGGCAACAGGAAAAACACCAGATTGATGAGATAAACCCAAGCCCAGCGCCGTTCTAATCTGAGAGTGTCCATTGGTAACTCCTTAAAAAGTAACCCCAGCATAAAATGCTTGGCGTTCACCAACCAGCGGCTTTGTCAGCAAAGCGACATGACAAATGTCATCTTGTTTGTTGATGTCATCAACTGATGACGCTGGGACATGGCACACGTTCATGTCAACCTGTCATGTCAGCCGGTCATGGCAGCCGGTCATGTCAAACGATCATGCCGCCAGCTTTTGCGGCCACAGCGCTCGCCGAAAACTAGGCTGTTGGCAAGACCAACTGACTCCAGCCGGAGCCTGCTTGTTTTTGCACTTTAATCTGCACCGGAATGCGCTCTTTTAATGCTTCAACATGGCTGATAATGCCGATCATCTTGCCGCTGCTTTGCAAGGAATCGAGTGCCGCCAACGCTGTTTCCAGCGTGTCCGGATCGAGGGTGCCAAACCCTTCATCCAGGAATAACGATTCAATACGGGTCTTGTGGCTGACCAAATCGGACAAGGCCAGTGCGAGCGCCAAACTGACCAGAAAACTCTCGCCGCCAGACAAGGTTTTGGTATCGCGCACCGCGTCGGCCTGCCAGCTATCGAGCACCCACAGTTCTAATTCGCTGTCGGCTTTGCGCGCCAGCTGATAGCGACTGTGCAGTTTATCCAGCTGCCGGTTTGCCAGCACTATTAATTGTTGCAGCGTTAAACCCTGGGCAAATCGGCGGTATTTGTCGCCGTTGGCCGAGCCAATCAAGGTATTCAGTTTCTGCCAGTCCTGATACAACGCCTGCTGATCTTGCAGCTGTTGATACAGCCCGGCTTGGGTGCTGGCCAGCTGCTCTTGTTGTTTAAGTTGCTGCCGGATTTGCCCCAGCTGTTCGCTCAGATGTTGTAACTGCTGTTGCAGTTCAGCGCGCTGTTGCTGCAGTACCACTTTCTCCGGGAACGCGGTGTCCGTAATTTCTTTCCCAGTACTTTCGTGCCCGGTACTTTCTTGCCCGGCATTTTCGAATGCTGCCGATCCAGCAGCCACTTGCTGCAGCGCCGTTTTGCGCGTAGCCAATGCCGCTTGTTGTTGTAGCGCTTGTTGCAATAACGCCGCTGCCGAAGTTTGCGCATCCTGCAGCTGCTGCTTTTGCTGTTGCAGCTGTGTCAGCTGTTCGTCACTCAGGATAGCGGTGATAAAAGCCAGCTCTGAGGCAAAAGCACTATCACTCAAGGCTTGTTGCCACTGCGTTTGTTTTTGGGCCAGTTCGTTGGTCTGCTGTTGTTGGCGTTGCTGCAGACTTTGTTGTTCACCTTGCAGATTCGCCAGCTGTTGTTGCTGCTGTTGCCAGAGCTGCACTTGTTGCTGCAGCTGCTGCGCAAGTTGTTGTAACAACGCCATTGGATCAGCGTCGTGTGGCATTGGCGTAGGTGATAAAGAACCTTCAGCCAGCGGCGAAAATTGTTGCTGCCACTGCTGCAGCTCGCTCTGCGCCTGACTGTACTGCGGGGCTAATTGTAATAACTGCTGCGATAACGCCGTCAGTTGCTGCTCTTGCTGCTGCCACTGCGCCAACTGCTGTTGCCAGAATTGCAGCCGCTCAGCAAGCCGCTGCGCTAGTCCTTGGACCAAAGCCAGCTCAGCTTCTGGAGACTTTGCCTGCATCTCAGAGGTCGTGCTAAATGTGTCATCACCCAACTGCTGCAGCTGATGTTGTAATTGCTGACATAGCTGCTGCATCGCTTGTTGTTGCTGTTGTTGTTGCGATGTGAGCTGCTGCTGCGTTTTTAATTGCTGCTGATATTGTTGCCGATCCAGATCCAATTGGTGCGTCAGCTGCGACAAAGCTTGTTGCTGTTGCTGCAGTTGTTGCTGTGCTTCCAGTAGCGCCTGCTGTTGTTGCTGATACTGCTGCAAACTTTGCTGGCACTGCACAAGTTGCTGCTGCAGTTGTTGCTGTAATTGCTGCAATGCCGCGTCGTCTTGCTGCTGAAAACTATGCTGTGCTTTGTTGCCGAGCTCAGCCGTGAGTGTGAAGACTCCCAGCTGAGTAGTTAAATCAGCGATTTGCTGCGCGAACTCGGTCTGCTGTTGCAACCAGCCTTGCAGCTCGGTTTGCAGTTTGGTCAGTTGTTGTTGTAACTGTTCACCTTGTTGGCGTAACTCATCTTGCTGCTGTTTTGCTTGTTGCAGTGCTTGTTCGGCATCGCTGACATCCAGCGTCTGATAATGCGCAATCGCCGGATGCTCGGCGCTGCCACAAAGCGGGCAGTCCTCCCCCGGCTGCAAGGTAGCGCGCAGAGACGATAGCTCAGTAATTTTATGCTGCTGCCGTACAATCAGCTCTTTGTCTTTGACGGTGTCGCTTTGTGTTTTGTAGGCCAGCCGCAGTTGCTGCACCTGTTGTTGCAGTGTGAGTTCTTGCTGCTGATGGTGCTGACAC
>JAHJNE010000569.1 GCA_018820995.1 Gammaproteobacteria bacterium
CCGGGAGAAGCATTAATTTCCGACTTAGGTGTGGCTGGAGCCAATCGTAAAAGTGGTTTTTATCTCAAAGGTGAACGGCAGAAATTGCGCATCGATAACGAAAGTGTCGCAGAGCAACTCGAGCAACAAGTCCGTTTATACTTAGCCCAGCAAAAGCAACTGATTGATATTAAACAAGTTGAATAGTTTTCGTCGCCAGAGTTCGCTCTGAGCCGCATTATAGAATTAGTAAAAGAGTCAGGTAAGCAAGTGTCTAAAGAAATTCAAGCCATCCGCGGGATGAACGATTGTCTACCGCAGGAAACCCCAGTCTGGCAATATCTGGAACAACAACTTCGCAGTATCGTCGCCAGCTACGGGTACGATGAAATCCGCTTTCCGATTGTCGAAATGACCGAGTTATTTAAGCGCTCGATTGGTGAAGTGACCGATATCGTTGAAAAAGAAATGTACACCTTTGCTGATCGCAATGGCGACAGCTTAACCTTGCGACCTGAAGGCACTGCCGTTTGTGTGCGTGCCGCCAACCAAAATGGTTTGCTGTACAATCAGGAACAACGGTTGTGGTATATGGGACCGATGTTCCGTCACGAACGGCCACAAAAAGGACGTTACCGCCAGTTTCACCAGTTTGGTTTGGAAGTGTTTGGCATGCAAGGGCCAGATATCGACGCCGAAGTCATTGTGCTGACCGCAAGACTGTGGGAAAAGTTAGGTTTAACCCCTTTTGTCAAACTGGAACTGAACTCGCTGGGTTCAAATGCCTCACGCGCGGCGTATCGCGATTTGTTAGTGGCGTATCTGGAACAGCATAAAGACTTATTAGATGAAGATAGTCTGCGTCGTATGTATAGCAATCCGCTACGGGTGCTCGATAGCAAAAACCCGGCAATGGCCGAGATGCTCGCCAAAGCGCCACAGTTACTCGATCATTTAGATGAAGAATCCGCAGCGCATTTAACCGGTTTAAAACAGCGCTTGACTGCTGCTGGTGTCAGTTTTGAAATCAACCCTCGCCTGGTGCGTGGTCTTGATTACTACAACCGCACTGTTTTCGAATGGGTCACTACCAACTTAGGATCACAAGGCACAGTGTGTGCGGGTGGTCGTTATGACGGTTTGGTCGAGCAGTTGGGCGGTAAAGCCACTCCGGCTGTTGGCTTTGCGATGGGCATGGAACGACTGGTGTTATTGCTGCAAAGTCTGGACTTAGTGCCCGCAGTCAGCAACAATGCTGACCTTTATTTGATGCCATTGGGCGAAGCTGCGGAACTTGCAGCAGTGTCGGTTGCCGAACAGCTGCGCAACGCCTTGCCAGGCAAGAGAATTGTGCTTCACTGCGGTGGCGGAAATCTGAAAAAACAATTAAAACGTGCCGATAAGTCCGGTGCAGAACTCGGGTTATTGCTCGGTGAGACTGAACTTGCCGCAGGCCAAGTGACCTTAAAATGGCTGCGTGCCGATAAACCACAACTTACAGTCGAAATCGCTGATTTAGCCGCCGTGCTTTTGCAGTCGTAACGGAGTGAACGATGGAAATTTACAGTACCGAAGAACAACAAGTTGAAGCGATTAAACGTTTCTGGAAACAAAACGGCGTGTCTATTATTGCAGGTGTCGTTATTGGTTTAGCCGGTTTATCTGGTTTCCGGTTTTATCAGGAAAAACAAGTCGCGACTATTCAAGGGCAATCTTCACAATATGCCAGCCTAATTGAAAAAGTTGCCAAAGATGGCGCTGATAAAACAGCTTGGTTGATTGAAGCCCAAACGTTTATTGAAGCAAATCCAAGTAGTTCATATGCAGTGTTGACCGCGCTGATAGCAGCAAAAGAAGCGGTGATGGTAAAAGATTATGCCGCTGCAGAGAAACAGCTGTCCTGGGTCATTGCCAACACAAAAACTGCTGAAATAATTGCTGTGGCTACACTGCGCCTTGCTCGCGTTCAGAATGAGCAAGGTAACTCTGAAGCAGCTCTTGCTACTTTGGCTGCCAAATTACCTGCTAGCTTTACAGCCCAACAGCAAGAGTTAACCGGTGATGTATTGCTGAAGTCTGGTGATGAAGCCAAAGCAAAAGCCGCCTATCAAGCTGCGCTGACTGCCTCAGCAGATGGCAAAAATCCATTGTTACAAGTGAAATTGAACGAACTGGCCCATGTTGCTGGTTAAGAGGTTGATGTGAAGTTATCGGTAAAACCTTTCGGCATTGCGGTACTTTTGCTGTTGGCCTTGTCTGCATGTTCTTCTAAAGATGACGACGAGCCAACACTGCCTGAAATCACCAATAAAGTGGAACCAAAAGAAGTTTGGAGTAGTTCTATCGGTAGTGGTATTAAGCACTATGATGCACAGCTCAAACCTGCAATTTTTGATAACAAAGTATTCGCCGCAAGTCGCGATGGTGAAGTTGCCGCTTTTGATTTAAGCAGTGGTAGCAAATTGTGGTCTATCGATTTACGGGATGGCGACAATGCGCCAATGTTTGGTGGTCTGAGCCACTGGTGGAATGGTCGCTCTGCTAAAATTGGTGGTGCTGTAACCGTCGGTTTTGACAAAGTACTGATCGGCACGGAAGACGGTGAAGTCCTCGCTCTCAATCCACAAACGGGTGAGAAAATCTGGTCGGTAAATATCGGCGGCGAAGTTCTGGCGTCTCCGGTTGCAGCTGAAGGATTGGTGTTAGTGAGTACCGGCGGTGGCCGTATTTTCGCATTACAACCTGATACTGGCGAACAACGCTGGATGCATGAAACTGAGAACGGCTTATTAACGTTACGTGGTATCAGCCAGGTCGCCGGCGCAAACGGTGGCGTGATATTTGGTACTGGTAATGGCAAAGTTGGTGCGTTGATATCCGATAAAGGTGTTCCGGCTTGGGAAGAGCAGATTGCTGTTGCCAAAGGCGCGACCGATTTAGCCCGGATTATCGACGTGGATGCGACACCGATAGTGCAGGATGGTAAAATATTCGCCATCGCCTATAACGGTCAGTTAGTCGCGCTGGATTTACGAACCGGTCGTGAGCTCTGGAAACGTGAATACGCTAGTTTCCGCGACATGGCCTATGAAGACAACGTTCTTTATGTCGTTGATTCAGTAGGTAAGATGTATGCGATTGATGCTCGTAGCGGTCTGGAGAGCTGGGCGCAATTGGTGTTAAATCGCCATTTTGTGACTGCGCCAACTGTTTACAAGAAATATCTGGTCGTAGGTGATGCCGCAGGGAATCTGCACTGGTTTGATAAAGCTACCGGTGAATACCTTTCACGCAACGAGTTTGACAGTTCAGGATTTTATGCCGAAGCTGTTGCGACCAGTGAATATTTATTGCTGCAAAGCCGGAATGGCGAAATCACTCTGTTAAGCGTGCCTGAATAACGCCTGCTGATAAATATGCAGAAACAGGCCTGCTCGCAGGCCTGTTTTTTTGTTTGTAGTATCACTACAAACTGATTGATTTGACCCTGGGGGTCAAGTGAACCGAACAGGTTCGCTCTTGAAGATTGAGGAAATTCCATGTTACCCGTAGTCGCCCTGGTTGGCCGTCCAAATGTCGGCAAATCTACATTATTTAACCGTCTGACCCGCACCCGCGATGCTTTAGTGGCGGATTTTCCAGGGTTAACCCGAGATCGTAAATACGGCTCGGTTGATTACGAAGGTCTGGAATTTATTGTGGTTGATACCGGTGGTATCGACGGCAGTGAAGAAGGCATCGAACTTGAGATGGCGGAGCAATCGCTGCGTGCCATTGATGAAGCCGATATTGTGTTGTTTATGGTGGATGCCCGTGCCGGTGTCAATGTCGCAGATATTGCAATTGCCAACCATATTCGCCGGATCAATAAAACAGTATTTTTGGTGGCAAACAAAACTGATGGTTTGGATGCCGATACTGCTGTTGCTGATTTTTACAGTTTAGGGATTGGTGAAGTTTACCCAATCGCTGCCGCCCATGGCCGTGGTGTCACCAATCTGCTGCAACAAGCTTTAGTGCCGTTGTTATCTGAACAACAAGCTGCGCGTCTCGCTGCTTATGCCGCCGGTGAACCGCTGGAGCCAGTGGATGAAGACGCGGAGAAATTAGCCCGTGATCTGCATATCAAGCTGGCAATCGTTGGCCGGCCGAATGTCGGTAAATCGACATTGACCAACCGTATTCTGGGTGAAGAGCGAGTCATTGTGTTTGATATGCCCGGTACCACCCGCGATTCAATTTATATTCCGATGGAGCGGGGCGATCGTAAATACACTTTAATCGACACAGCTGGTGTACGTCGTCGTGGCAAAATTGATGATGTCGTCGAAAAATTCTCAGTGGTGAAAACGCTGCAGGCGATTGAAGACGCCAACGTGGTGATTTTGGTGTTGGATGCACAGCAAGGCATTTCAGACCAAGACTTGAGTATTTTAGGGTTTGTCCTCAATTCAGGTCGTTCACTGGTCATTGCCGTCAACAAGTGGGACGGCTTGAACGATAGTATCAAAGATGAAGTCAAACGCGAGTTAGACCGCCGTTTGGGCTTTATCGACTTTGCACGGTTGCATTTCATTTCAGCGCTGCACGGCTCTGGCGTTGGCAATTTGTTTGAATCGGTCGAAGAAGCATTTGATTCAGCGACCCGCCGCGTTAGCACTGCATTGCTGACCAAAATCATGACCATGGCGCAAGAAGATCACCAGCCACCTCTGGTCAAAGGTCGTCGGGTGAAACTGAAATATGCCCATGCCGGTGGTTATAACCCACCGTTGATTGTGATCCACGGCAACCAGGTGGAAGATTTACCGGACTCATACAAACGCTACTTGATGAACTATTTCCGCAAGTCATTACAAATGATGGGAACGCCGGTGCGGGTTGAATTCCGTGGCGGTGAAAACCCATTTGCCGAGCGTCGCAGCAACTTAACACCGCATCAAACGTACAAACGTGAGCGACTGTTAAAAGCCCGTGCCAATCTGGCGAACAAGAAAAAACCTGGTCAGCATAAGCCTTAATTGCGTATGCACAAGACAAAGCCGCATTCGTGCGGCTTTTGCGTTTTTATCGACAGGGCATTCGGGCTAAAGCAGACGCTCGCATGAAGGGAAATCATATGGACAATCCGGCTTCCGATAATTTTTTGCTCGCTGATGACCGCTTTGCTTTGCTTGCGCAGTTGCCGCCTTTTACATTAATCAAAAGGTTGCTGCCGGCGCTGCAGAAGTACCGCTTTGGTGTTGGCGGCAGTTTATTATTGTGTGAACTTGGTTTATTGAGTCAGGCGCGGGATTTGGATTTAGTCTGTGTTGCCGATGATTTTCAGCAGGTCGCAGCTGCTATCGCTGTTTTTTTGCGACCACTAAAAGTCTCGCCGCATCCTCTCTATCAAAGCCGCCATTTTGCCCGTTTTACCGCAGAAGATGGCACTGAACTCGATTTGATGGCTGGGATCTGTGTGCAAGCGACGCCGCAAATCGAATGGCAGTTTGACCCTTCGCAACTACAATGGCGACATGAGGTTCCCTGGATGACGGCGCAACAATGGCTGGAGCTTTATCAGTTGTTCCAGCGACCCGAGCGGGTAGCTGTGCTGCAGTTATTTTTAAAGCAATCGGAAAGTGCGACCTGAATTGTTCCTAATAATGATGCCAGCTGTCAGGTATATACTCTGATGTAGATAGTGTTGAACGAATGAAACTGCAAAGTACCTACTCTGCATCCTCTTGACGCAACGGCAGCTTAAATACAAAACACGCACCATTGCCGGCGGCACTTTGCACAGTTATCTGGCCATGATGCCAACTGACAATCCGCTGCACTATTGCAAGTCCTAACCCAAATTGGGTTGCTGAGGCTGGGTCGGGGCTTTGCTCAAGCCGGACAAAAGGCTGAAAAATCCGTTCAGCATCCGCTGTTGAGATGCCAGGGCCGTCATCACGGATCAAGATCCAGGCTTGCTGTTGATGCAATTCGATGCTGAATTCCAGCTTGTAGTTGGCGTAGCGACAAGCATTGTGTAATACATTGAGTAGAGCTCGTTGCAGCCAGTGCTGATTGGCCTGTTCTAACCAGATCTCACCTTTTGGGAAATTGAATTCCAATTGCAGTTGTTCACGTTCAAGTAGCGGCTGGCATTGATCGGCAACCTGACGACAACAAGACGACAATTCGACCCGGTTAAAGCTCAGTTGCTGCTGTTGCCGTGACAAACTGGCGTACTCCAAAAAGGCATTCACCATCGCTTCCATTCGGTCGACGTCTTGTTCGAGACGTTGCAGATAATGATCCTTTTGTTTGGGATCGGTAGATTCTAATGCAGCATCTAAACCAAAACGAAAACAGGCGAGTGGTGTGCGCATATCATGGGATAAAGAACTGGCAAGCAACTGATTATCGGCAAGTAATTGAGTTATTTTTTCTGCCATCTGGTTAAAGCTTTTTTCCAGTGCCGGAATATATGACCAGGCTGATGGCGCCAACCGCACTGTTAAATTTCCTTGGCCAAATTTGGCGGCGGTTTGACTCAATAACCATAAACGTCGGGTCAGTGGCAGCAGCCAAAACAACATAATCAGGCAAATTCCGGCATAGAGCGATAAGGTGAGCCACAGGTCGTCTGGATGATTGTCTACCGCTGGCGGTAGTTGCAGTCGTAGCAGCCAGTCTGGATGTGCCGGCAATGCTTTTAGCAAATACTGATGATCGGCGGCAGCCAGCTGTAATCCGGCAAGTTGATGTAATTGTTGTTGTAATTCACTGGGCAGTGCCAGATTTGCCGACGGCTCTAACCGGACAGATAACTGCCAGTTTTTGGCTTGCTGCTCAACCCATCCTGGTAATTCGGCGTCTGTTTTCTGATTTGTTTCTTGTACCAATTGTTGCATCAGTAGAGGCAATAGCCGTTGATC
Source organism: Gammaproteobacteria bacterium (assembly GCA_018820995.1). Lineage (GTDB taxonomy): Bacteria > Pseudomonadota > Gammaproteobacteria > Enterobacterales > Alteromonadaceae > Pararheinheimera. The sequence continues at coordinate 6,894 of JAHJNE010000569.1, forward strand.
AGAGGTTGCTGCGGGGTCGGCGGGGCCGGCTAGTTGATCCAATAAAGTACCGAGCAGGAATAATGCACAGATGGCGGACAGCATCAGACTCAACGATAGTTTCAGCACCGCTGATACATCCTGTCACAGGGGATGATTCTTTTTAAGAGAGTCATTTGGAGCATGTTCACAGCCACCCATCGGCGACAAATAAATACCCTTTACCCCAGACCGTTTTAATCCCTTTGGGGTTGGTGGCATCATCGGACAGTTTTTTTCGAAGAACCGACACCATCACATCAAAACGCCGGTCGAGGCCATCGTGTTCCCGACCTTTGAGTGCCATAAATACTTGATCCCGACTGCAAATTTGGCCGGCGCGACTGGCGAGAAACCATAACAAGCTGAATTCAGTACTGGTAAGCACTATTTCGTTGCCAAACAGCCGCACTCGCTGCGATTGTGCACAAATTTCCAGTTGCCCAAAATCTAATTTGGTCAGTTGCAGTTCGACTTGGGCAGCCTTAGTCCGGTTGCGCAACGCTGCTTCAATGCGTGCCAGTAATACCCTTGGACGGACGGGCTTAATTAAGTAGTCGCTAGCACCAAGTTGCAAACCCAGCACTTCATCCATTTCTTCGCCTTGTGCGGTCAGCATCAGGATCGGCAGCGGATATTGCTGGCGTAATAAGCGGCATAGTTCCAGGCCATTGATGCCGGGTAACATCAAATCTAACAAAATGAGGTCAACCTTCAACTCAGGCATTGCTGCCATCACGGTGTCGCCGCGGCTATGATGGACCACCTGATAGCCTTTTTGTTGCAGATAATCTGACATCCAGCTGGCTAAAGAAATATCATCTTCTACCAACAGTATTGTTCCGTAATCAGCCATAGAGACTCCTAAAATAATCGCCAGTGCCGTTTGACTTTGGACGCCTGATGAACCCAGTTCACTTTGATTGGTGCCTGTGCCATCACTTTTTGTTGTTGCAACAGGCGGACAACACTGGTTTGGGGCGAAGCGAATTCGAACTTATATTTTCCCTGTGACTGTTGGGTCCAGCATTGCAGAATTTCATTGTCCAGTGCCAGACATAAGTCCAGATCTTGTTGGCTGTGCCAACTCGCAGTGACAGTGCTATAGCAAATCCGTCCTTGCTGCAAACTGACACAAGTATCAGGCGTTATGTTCAGTTGCACGGTTGCCGGATTTGTGGGTGCCAGAACGTCGGTGACGTTTTTGTTGGTGACCTGTGGTGTAATTTTGCTCACTTCACCGTCGACAATTTGATCAGCAACGCCGGCAGCCGTGGCGCAATGGCTGAGCATTAGTATCAGCAGGAATCCAAAGTGGCGGCTAAAACACATAACGCACCATCATAATAGCGACTTCTTCCTGCGATCGCGTCACCAATGGGCTTCGTAAGTAATTGCGACTAAAAAGGTTTAAGCCAACACTACCATCAAGCTGCCAATTCTCAGCCAGTGGGTAGATAGCCGAAACACCCAGATGTGTTTTTAGTCCTGCGCCCGCGACGTAAAGTGGCCGATCCGTTCGGACTTCATCTGGGTGAACGCCATAATAATAATTCACTACTTTCGCCCCTTCCCAGGTCAGGGCGGTATTTAAGTACAAGTCGACGTTGCGCCAAGGAAGTAAATAACTGTAGCTAAGCCGGCCAATGGCACCGTGATGGCTATCCATGTCGTAACCCGCTTCTGCAGCAAACAAATGTTGCTGTTGCTGATATTGATAGCGCACAGCTCTTATTGCATCGCCTTTGCGGATGTGGAGTCCATCCAATTGCGGCGACGCACTGCTGACGCGGTTATCCGGCAGCCACATATTATAATTACTGGCAATCACATCCCAACTGTGTTGTTGCTCTTGGTAAAAGCGATAGCCAATTGATGCGCTGAAAATATTGGTGCCGCGGCGATGCATCGGCGTTTCGATAAAAAAGTTACCCCATTTTACGTCGCCGCTCACGACAAAGAGCACATCGTTGTTCAGTCCCTGTTCCAGGCCCGGAACCAACATGTTGTGATAGCCTTTGCCAACACCGAAATAGATAGTACTTTCCAATCCGTCAAACCAGTTGTCAGCATTAGCTGCGAAGGAAAGACAGCCAGAACAACTTAATAGCAGTAGTGCCAGCCTTCGCAATGTTCTTGTCATTCCCATAAATTCCTGTGTTGCTGCCATTGGGGTTGTGGCTGCAGATCATTCATGCTGGGGCTAATGATACCTGTTAACCCTCAGCATGAGATGTTTAAAAAGTGTAATTTTTTATTGCTAAGTCTTCCAGCAGTAAGTCAGGGCTTCAGAAGTGTACTTTGATGCCAATCGAAGGAAAGATACCGATATTCTCTTCTGCCTGGATCTGATAACTCTGTGCCTGATCTTCTTTGCCTGCCATCAGGTAATACCCGGAAACATTACGGCGATTCAGCACGTTTAAAATCGCGTAGCTGTAGGTTGCCGGCAAGCCAAATACCGTCGTGTCATAATCGGCCTGAATATCCAAACGATGATATAACGGCAAGGTTTCAGCATTATGTTCACCGTACACTGCCACCCGATAACCCGGTGCATAGGGGTTTGGTTTACTGCCAATAATCGCCGTATATTTTGCCCCAGAGCGCACCGTTAAACGCCCACCAAACCGCCATTTGTCATTCAGCTGATAGTTCAGCACTAGATTGGCGATCATTGGGGTGTCGAGAAAATACTCAGTCGTGACCTGCCGACGCTCATCGGTACGCTCGGCTTTTGACCAACTCAGTGATGCCCAGCCATCCCAGGCGCCGGCATACTTTCCATTCGGGTCTTTGCGCAGTAATAACTCGACACCATAAGCCTCGCCGGATGTATCGTTACTGTAATGTTTCGCTTGATCAGTATCTTGCTCGGTAAGCGCCAATGGCAGTTTTGTCAGCTTCTTCAGATAAGTCTCAGCGCTCAATGACCAGTCGTTAGCTAGCTGATAGTTGGCACCAATAGCGAAGTGATTGGCTTGCGGTTGTAATAACGCCGGGTTACCAGCTTTGGGCAACAGCGTATCTATATCGCCAAAACGGGTGTAACGACCGGCCTTCAATTGAAATTCAAGCCGATCCGTTGCCGTCCAGCTTAACTTACTGCGGGGGAGTAAAAAATTCTGTTTATTGTAGGTCTGTTGCTCATAACGCAGACCCATCTCCCACAACCAGTTAGGCGACAATTGCCAGAGTTCGGTGACAAAAGCACTGTGACTACGATAATCAATGTTGCCTGAATCCTGAATCCGATCGCCACGTTGCGCAAAACAATCCGGTTGATGGTCGGTACAATAATAAGGGATCAGATCATATTGATAGTTGAGCTGATGCTGTTGAGTTTCCAGCCCAAACTGCAGTTGATGGTCATTAAAATAATGCCACTGATTTAACAGCTGCAAGGTGCTGGTTTTGTCTTGATAACGTAGAAATTGTTGTTTGCCAAAACCGGTTTTTTGCTGGTCATTCAGCTGCTGTAAGCTGAGTTGCAGTTGGTAACGCTCGGGCAAGTTAAATTGATACTGCAGTAACTGACTGTCGAATCGGGTCGAAATGTACGCATCACCGATACTATCGGGATCGGTGCGGCCTTGCTCCGAGTTCTTTGCAATATTGGCGCGGGCATCGTCGCGAGCGCCGGCAACGGTGACTGTCAATTTTTGGCGGTCGTCCATTTGCCACAAATAACGGGCCTGATAGTCAGAGCTGGTCGGTGGTTGATATAAAGTCACGTCGTCGTCCAGTTCATCACCGTCATCTAAAAAGTACTGCAAGTTACTTTGCCGGTACGAGGCATAAAAGGCCTGATTGTCGGTCAGTGCACCTTCAACCAATAAACCTGATTGTAAAAAACTTAAATCGGCCACGCCGCCCAAATCCTGTTGTCTGGGATCCCGCAACGACGCCAAAAACACCCCACCGGTAGCGTTGCCATATTCAGCGCCAAAAGCTGCTGGAAACAACTGAAAATCACGCAACAAATTTTCATTTAAAATACTGTTGCCAAAAATATGGAACAAGTAGCCTGCGGGCAGACCATCAATCAGAAATGCATTGTCGTTGGGCGATGACCCGCGTACCGCCGGTAGGCCACCATAATCGCCTTCGGCATAAACGACGCCTGGCATACTAAAAGCGGCAGAAAGTGGGTCGTTCATAATCCCTGCGACTGACAATAATTGTAAGAGTTGCTCTGTTGGCTCAGTGTTGGCATCCATCGATTTACCTTTGATGGTGATCCGTTCGATCGGCAGCTCTTTGTTGGTTGCATCGTTGCTAGTCGTATCATTGTTGTTGGCGAGCACCGAAGTCGACAGCGCGACACATGACAGCAGCAGTGAAAGCCGGGTTGTCAGCGGCAACTGAGTTGAAGTTCTAAATTGATTGATGTTCGGCATAAAAATTATCCTGTAAAAACAGAGCACAAATAACGGAACCAAGTTCGAAGATAAACGCACGAGCATTTGCTGCAGGTGCGTTCTGATCAGGCTGAAAGTGGCAATGCTTAAAGTGATAAGGCGTGGCGGTACAACATGCCGGCCAGCTGGTTAAATCCGGCGTAAAATTCGGCCGTTTTTTCTGCGTTTGGCGCGAGCCAATGCTGACCGTCACTGTTAAGCAACAGTACAATTCCGGTTTCAGTGGCGGTGTTGTAATACATTTGGCTGGTGGCGCCGACAAACAGGCCGTTGTGACCGACATAGTCGCCGGATGTATGCCAAAACATGCCCGGAAACTCGGCACCAGGTTGGCGTGGCACATTCAGCCCCAGCATTTTTTCCCTTTTGGCAGCGTCTAATCCAGGCAGTGGATATTGTGGTGTTTGGCTGGCTATGGCAGCTAAGTAACGCGCCAGATCATTGGCCGAACTGTAAAGTGCTCCGGCATAAAAGTCGGATGAACTGTAGCGTGGCAGTTGTACGAGCTCGTCGCCATTCGGAATATATTGCTGCGCTGGTGCAACCTCGGTCGCGGATGAGCGGAAGGTGCTTGCATCAACTGGCCAGAAGGTATTTCGCAATTGCAACGGGGTGAAAATTTCCCGGGTTGACCAGTTTGAGAAATTTTCGCCGGTGTATTGTTCCAATGCCAGACTTGCCAATTCTGCCGCTGCATTGCTGTAACGGGTCACTCCCGGGCTAGCGAAGTTTTCTGTGCGATAAAACGGCCCTTGCAGCTGTAAATAATCCTGCAGGAACAACTGATGATTCTTCTGTGGCGTCGGGCAAGGCGCTAAATCAGGAACCAGCACGTTAAATAAGCTTCGACCATCTTGTTGCAGATAAATCGAACAGATCAGAGTTTGTTCATCATCCAGGATCCCGGATTGATGTTGCGCCAGTTCACGCCAGCTCAGTGGGGTTTGCCGTGGAATTGGCCAGTCAATGGCGAACGGCAGGGCAGGCAGGGGCGAAGCAGGATTGATATCCAACAAGCCCATGGCAGTACCCAGTGTCGTTTTACTGATCGACGCCGTTAAGGTTGGGGTATCAGTCGTCATTGCGATTTTTTTATCAATGTCGGCCATGCCATCGGCAAAGGTACCGACCACTTTGCCATTGCGAATGACTGCAGCGGCGATACCTGGCTGATTAAATTGCTGGCGGAATTGACGGATGGCTTGTTGCACGCTCGTTTGATCCGGGCTGTTCAGTGGCGCTGCTTTGAGTTGTTGTATTGCCACATCCAATGCCGTCACTGTGTTCAAATGCTGATCCAAGCTTAAATATGCCGAAGTATTAATGTCCGGCACGACACCTTGCACTTCCAGCAATTGCTTTTGCGGGTCCAGATACAATTCGTTGCTTAATCGATACTTACCGCCATTGGGTAAAGTGCGTTCCAGTGAATTTGACAAGGATCCATGGGTCGGTTCGCCAATCAGTGTGGCTTGCGGCAAACTTTGCAGTGCCAACGCCATCACTTCGCCGGCACTGATGGTCATGCCGCCGGTTAACACCATCAGTGGCTGCAGATATGGCTTGGCTGTGGCCGGCAGTGTTAAAGATGCCTGCGTGCCAGTGCGAAGGCCTTTACTTCCGATAACCCGGTTTTGCTGGTTAAAATGACTGACCAAAGTAAAGGCCAGATGGTCGTCACCACCTTCGTTAAAGCGCAGGTCGATCACCATTGCTTTAGTAGCTGCCAGTTTTTGGGTGATTTCCTGCATAGCTGTATCAGCCAATTTCAGCTCTTGCGGGAAACGCAGCAAATAATCGAGATTGTTCTCAACCTCGGCACCTGATAGCAGGCTGACCTGATTGACCCGCAGATAACCAATGTTACCGGGCAAGACACCATAACTGAGGTGTTCGGTCTCAAGTGGGTGTTGCAAGCCTGGCTCAAGCAACAGGCTATTTATTTGTTGTTCGATGTGCTGGCGATATTCAGTTTCCAGCACCTCGGCCTGTGCCGGGTCTTCGGTCTGTGCGGCGATATCGACCAGCACACCTTTGGTCGCGACGCCTGATACGTAAAAGTCCTCACCGATAGCTAAATCGACATGGGCATCTTCAAACTTGCGGATAATTTGCTGGTAATACTGTTGCTCTTGCTCCGGCGTAGGGCTGGCAAATAAGGGTTGGTAATGTTGATAGAGTTGTTGCCAGTCGAGCTGACGCTCCTTTAAAAAGGCATAGTACTGCTGTACGTCCTGCCAGAAAAATTCAAAATTGACTGCCGGACTTTGCTCGCCATTCAGCGGTTTTTCACAAGCCTCTGATAGCTGCTTGACACGGTTCCAGCGTCCGATGTAGTCACCATCGTCTGGCATGCTGAACTGCTCGGCATTTTCATTCAGTTTTAATTTACTCAGTAATTGTTGACTGCTGGCACTTGGATATTCAGTGTTTTTGACACAACCAAATTTGTTGTGATGGTAACTGATAATTTGAGTCGAGCTAATTTGCCAGACTTCGCCGTACCCTTCTTTAAGCCATATGCCGGTTAAATCTTTCGTTTCGGCTTTTTTGTCATCGCCACAACCACTCAGCAAAACAGCACTGATGAGTAGCGCCGCTAACGTCTGTCGACCCTGTATTTGTTTGTTGCAATTGCTCATGGTTCACCTCCGTTGAATTGAGGCAAAGATTAACCAAAGTGCTGGGCGGGTGACTGTTGTGACTTTGAATTGGATCTGTAAGGTTGTGTAAGAATGTTAACGGCGACTGTAGGGATGTCGCCGGAGTTTTGGCTGCGGGTGCTCAGCGTTTGGGGTTGCTGTGATTATCCTGTGATCTTGGGCTGTTCGACCCTCGCGTTAAAACCGCCATTGGCCAGCCGGACTTGGATCTGATCGCCAGGCCCAACTTGTTGCTGATCTTTGATAACGCTGCCTTGGGCTGAAAATACGATACTGTAACCGCGTTGAAGTGTTGCCAGCGGGCTGACGATATGTAGCTGTCCGGACAACCGTTGCCAACGCTGCAGCTGTTTTTGCTGTTGGCCAGACATCGCCTGTTGCAGTTTATGTTGCAGTTGCTGCAATTGCTGTTGTTGGCGATTTAAGCGTTGTTGGGGTGATACCAGTGCCAGCGATTTTTGCTGCAGTTGAAGTTGTTGTGTTTTGCGCTGTAACCGTTGTTGCATCGCCTGCGTCAGGCGGATTTGTAATTCATCTAACCGTTGCTGTTGCTGTTGTAGGCGTCGCGCCGGATGCAATAACTGCAATTTGCTGTGTTGATGTAAAAACATCTGTGCTGAAACGCCGAGCCTTTGGCGGATACTTTGCACCAGTCGTTGCTTTAGTTGCAGTAACTGAGTCAGCTGATGTTGCTGATCCGGCGACACAAGTTCAGCTGCTGCTGAGGGCGTGGCGGCGCGAAGGTCAGCAACATAGTCACTGATCGAAAAATCTATTTCATGGCCAACGGCACTGACAATCGGAATTGGGCAATCGGCGATGGTGCGCGCCAGGGTTTCATCGTTAAAACACCACATGTCTTCGAGTGAACCACCACCGCGACC
>JAHJNE010000570.1 GCA_018820995.1 Gammaproteobacteria bacterium
TAAGGCTCAGGTCAAAACTTTTTTACTCGCGTTACAACAACAAATTTGTGAGGCGTTGACCATTGCTGATGGAGCCGCGAATTTTGTTGAAGACAGTTGGCTGCGCGACGAAGGCGGTGGTGGCCAAAGTCGGGTATTAACGAATGGCGCGGTCTTTGAGCAAGCAGGTGTCAACTTTTCCCACGTCTTCGGCGATAAAATGCCAGGCTCTGCCACTGCGCATCGACCAGAATTGGCTGGCAGAGGCTTTGAAGCTATGGGGGTGTCGTTGGTGATCCATCCCAAAAACCCTCATGTGCCAACCAGCCACGCCAATGTGCGGTTTTTTATCGCTGAGAAAGAGGGTGAAGCGCCGGTCTGGTGGTTTGGCGGTGGTTTTGATCTCACACCATTTTATCCGGTAGAAGCTGATGTCGTACATTGGCATCAAACTGCAAAAGACTGCTGTGACCCATTCGGTGTGAACGTCTATCCAAAATACAAAAAATGGTGTGATGAATACTTTTACTTAAAGCATCGCCAGGAAACCCGAGGTGTGGGTGGTTTGTTTTTTGACGACTTGAATGAGTGGGGCTTTGAAACCAGTTTTGCCTTTATGCAAAGTGTTGGTGAAAGCTTCATTAAAGCCTATTTACCAATTGTAGCCGCACGAAAGGACACTGCCTATGGCGTGCATGAGCGTCAATTTCAGCTCTATCGTCGTGGTCGATACGTAGAATTTAACTTGGTGTTCGACCGAGGCACGCTGTTTGGTCTGCAAAGTGGTGGCCGGACTGAATCTATTTTGATGTCGATGCCACCGCTAGTTCGCTGGGAATATGGTTATCAGCCGGCGGCCGGATCTGCCGAAGCCAACCTCTATACAAGGTATTTGCAGCCTCAGGATTGGTTGGGATCGCCAATACAATCCTGAGCATATTTTGATGTGGTATAAAACTCGGTCTAGTCGCCGCAATTGATCATATGGGAGGCCAATTGCCCTAAGGCCTCACTTAGCCCTTCTCGTAGCATTTTGTCGGTCACAACTTCCGCTAATGCTTGGTTCATACAAAACATCCATTGCTCGCGTAATTTAGGGCTGACTGCAAATGGCATGTGGCGGGCACGCAAGCGAGGGTGACCATATTTTTCTTCAAATAAACCAGGGCCGCCCAACCAACCAGATAAAAACTCAAAGAACTTTTGTCGGATTATATCCAAGGGCAACGGGTGAATAGCATATAGTTCAGCCGCTTCTGGTGCTGTGGCCATAATGTCATAAAACCGATTCGCCAAGCGATGTGTGGCTTCAGCGCCTCCGATTAATTGGTACGGTGTGACTTGTGGTGTTGGATGGCGCTTGCTATCGTCGTTATTAAACATCTTTTTTAGCAACTTTATCATGGTGATTGGTGTGGACCGTTACGCTGTTTTTGGAAATCCGATCGGGCAATCAAAATCGCCCTTGATTCATCGCTGGTTTGCCGAACAAACGGCTCAGGATATTCAGTACGACGCTATTCTAGCACCGGTCGATGGCTTTGCCGACAGCTGGCGGGATTTTGTCGTTGCAGGCGGAAGAGGTGGGAATGTTACAGTTCCTTTTAAAGAAACTGCTTTTGCAATGGCGCAGCTTGTCAGCGAGCGAGCGCAGCAAGCGGGTGCAGTAAATACACTTTATATAGATAGCAGTGGCCAGCTTTGTGGAGATAATACTGATGGGCTTGGGCTCGTCGCTGATTTGCAGCGCTTAGGTGCTAGTCTTGAAGGCGCCATAGTTTTAGTGCTGGGGGCTGGTGGCGCAAGTCGGGGTGTCATCGGACCGTTATTAGCTGCGGGTGTAAAGAGAGTGCATATTGCCAATCGCACTGCTGAAAAAGCGATGACTGTAGCTTCCTTGTTCAACAACCAGGTGAGTGCCTCGGGGTATACTGATATTCCGATGGAGTCTTGGGGGTTAATCATTAATGCAACGTCATCCGGATTGAGCCAGCAACGCCCTGATATCGCAATACGTCATTTACAGTCCTGCCAAATGGCGTATGACTTAATGTATGGCAAGGAACCTACTGCATTCTTATCATGGTGTCAGCAACATAAAGTGCCGGCCTGTGCAGATGGCATAGGAATGTTGGTCGCGCAGGCGGCGGAAAGCTTTTATATCTGGCGTGGTATAAAACCCGATATGAAGCCGGTTCTAGAAAAACTGATTTTGTTGGTGCGCCCATGAATCAACAGCTGATTTTCAACCATGATTTCCGATTGGCCGATGACAATAACGCAGTCTGTTGCAGCGTGTTACAGGCAGGTCTTCGGATCTCGGTGTTTATTGCAATGCCAGAAGGTTGGGATCCACAAGTGTGGCTAACACAAGTCAAAGAAGATGGTTTCTTTTGGGAAGAGCAAATAGAAGAAGCGTTAACCGCCGACAAGCTCAACAGTAACGGCATCCTCTATTTAGAAGGCGCCGCTTAACAAGTGATTGGTTGCTGAGATTCGCACTAAATTAGACGTCAGCCTGATACTCGTTTTTTAATACCACATAGTTTTGCGCAGAAATGCTTAAAAATGCCAGTTCTGCTTCGTTTAAAGGACGAGCTTGTTTCACAGGGCTGCCGACATACAAATAACCAGTCACTAAAGTCTTGCCTGGAGGCACCAGGCTACCAGCACCAATAATCACATCATCTTCAACCACGGCATCGTCCATGACGATGGCCCCCATTCCCACCAGAATGCGATTTCCCAATTTACAGCCATGTAGCATGCATTTATGACCTACCGTGACATCTTCACCAATAATGAGTGGAGAACCCTTTGCGTTTTTATGACTAGGCCGAGATACATGCAATACCGTACCATCTTGAATATTAGTACGTGCCCCAATTCGTATAATGTTCACATCGCCACGTGCAGCAACTAAAGGCCAGATACTCACATCGGTCGATAATTCAATGTCACCAATGAGTACTGCACTTTCATCCACGTAAACTCCATGGCCCAGAGCGGGTGTTACACCTTTATAAGAACGAATTGTCATGCTGAACTCCTTTGCTGTATGGAAAGTATGCGTCAATTGTTGGGAAAAAGCACTGTTCGCATGAAAAAGAAGCTGTCGCACTCAAAAGTGCATGTTTTCTTTAATTTGCGCTTGCCAGTCCTCGGAAAGTGTCTATAATGCGCCACATGCCGACGGGGCGGTGCGAAAGCAGCGTTCTGGGTGAGTTTGCAAGAAGTTGAAAAAGTCGATAAAAAGACGCTTGACACGAACTGAAAACTGACTAAAATGGCCGCCTCGCAGCGACGACCGGTTGAAAGACCTGAAA
>JAHJNE010000571.1 GCA_018820995.1 Gammaproteobacteria bacterium
TGGCTTCTTTTTCTGGGGGCGCTCTTGAGCTTGCCTCCGGCATCCGCCACACCGGTCGAACCCGATCCGTCAGCAAAGGTCGTCACCATTGCGGCAGAAGATAATTGGCCACCTTTTTCGAATGATCAGGGCCTTGGCTTGTCATATACCCTGGTGCAAGCTGCCTTGGAACAATCGGGTTATCAGCTCAAAACCATCGTCGTGCCTTATGCTCGCGCCTTATATTCCACTGAAAATCACATGGTCGATGGTTGTTGGAATGTCACCAAACAAATCAGCACCAGTAGCCGCTTTCTATTGCATCAAGTGCCCCTTTTTCGTGCCCGCTCGTCGTTTTATTATTATAAAACGGCTAAAACATTCACTTCATTAAAAGCAATGCCCAATCGGACTGTGGTTGGCGTCATCCTTGGCTACGAATATGGTGATGAATTTGAGCAACATAAACATCGTTTTCATTTGGTTGAAGTTAGCAGTCACCAGCAACTGGTGAAGTTACTCCAGGCCGGGAAATTGGATGTCGCTTTGTTTTTTGATGATGTATTGAGTTTTTATCTCAAACAGTGGCAGCTCAACGATCCACTGATTATCAAAGGCGCGGAAAATTTTGTCAGTGAGATTTATATCGCCTTTGATAAAAAGAATGAACAAAGTCAGCGCAAAGCGGATGCGCTGGATCAGGGGTTACGCCAGCTGCATCAATCCGGCGCTTATCAGAAATTAATGGACGAATTTCAGGCTGGCATGTGAGCAAATTAAGGCGCTTGAACATTCATTCGGTATTCTCACTATTGCCCGCCTGGTACACGATTATTGCAACAACATCAAAATATCCGTTTGTGCTAAATGTGCAGGCACATCGGGGAAAAACACTTTTCGCTGCAAGAATATTGGAAAATCAGCGGGTTGCTCACCTGCTTGTTCAAGCCAACTTTGGTATAAATAATCAACCAGCTCGGCCAATTGTTGGTCGTCTCCGATATGTTGCACCCGTGCACAGCGCCCGCCGGGGATCTGGCTCAGGCTGATATGTGGGTACTGATCAATCTGTACTTGGGCCAACCATGACGAGTTGACAGCGACCGCGAGGCCAAACCGGTAGTCTGCGGCGTCAGTGAGCCTTGGATCGTCGTACAGTAAGTTAAAGGTGGCACAACGGCTGGGTGGCAACTGTTGGCTTTTTCGAAATTCAATAAACTGCCGGATACTGGCACCTAGCAATGCCGGGCTGCCGCGATGCATCAATAGCGCGATATCGGTGGCTGGAAAATCAATCACGTCGACGATCGGTGGTTGTTGCTGCATCATTAACCTCACTTTTATTAGTTGTTCACTTTGTTGCTGCCACAGCAGCCAGTCTGGATCGCTGCGAAATTCGGCCGGTGTCTGCTGCATCAAACGCCGAAAAGCGCGGCTAAAAGATTCACTGTGTTGATAACCGCTGCTGGCGGCAATGTCAGTGAGATTGTGTTGGCGAAAACTTAGTTGGCTGGCGGCGCGTAATAGTCTTAGCAGCCGCAGATAACTTTGCACACTGAGGCCGCATTGGTTAAAAAATTGCCGCTGAAAATGGAATTTCGACCAGTGCGCGACCTCACTTAAGCGGTTGATACTGTAGCGCGTATCCGCCGCTTCTGTTAACAGCGCGTTTGGCTGGGTTTGTTGGCCGTGCTTTTGCTGCTCAAGAGCTTGCTGGACAACTGCAGCGGCGGGCATCGCTTCCTCCGCCGCTAGTTGCAAATCAATATACTGCAGCACTCTGATCAAATGGGGTGACAATGCCATAACCTGTTCCGGATTAACTTTTCAGCCTCAGCTTATCGGTGTTGTCGCCATTTGTCCTGACCGTAAATGCTCAGTTGTCGGATTTTTGCTGCTGTGGTTCGGCCGTCATGCTGCCAGCAGCAGGCAGCAGAAACTGCCGGCGCAATACCCAATCGAGCGCTGCACCCGGCAAGCAGCGCGCCAATAATGGCAATATGGTACTGCCATATCCGGCACGGATCAGCCGCGGAGGTTGGGGTTGCAGTAGTTTGCTGACGACGGTTCGAGCGAAGTCGGGCGTTGGCGTTGGTTTTTGCTGTGATGCTCTGGCGCGCCGGCGCACGCCTTCCCGCAATGGCCACCA
>JAHJNE010000065.1 GCA_018820995.1 Gammaproteobacteria bacterium
GATCATGCTACTGGAGCAACAGCAATTGCCTCCATCGACCATTCTGGCTGCGCTGGACATTGTGCAAACAGATTTTCGCCGTGCAGCAGCCTTAGCTGCTACGCAATAAATCAACGTCATATCGAATTAATGAGTCAGTAAATCATTCAGTACCGGGATTTGCTTCTATCAATGGTTATGCGACGAGAGGATATGGCTGATATTTGAAGGATATTTTACACAAACAGTGTCAATCAAAACGAAGAGAATAATACGAAATCATCAAGAAGTTTTGGGTGGTAGCCTTACCAGCCACATCCCGGCACACACGTCATACGCTTCGGCTGCTTCCTTCCGGACCTGACCGGGTTCACGTACTAGTATTGCGAGAGGACCGATAAGGCCACCATAGTGTTGCGGTAAGTTGAGGCTTACCGGCAATGCGGGCGCATTATGCGCAAAACTTCAATGCTTCGCAACCCATTCTTCGAAACACACTACGCAAATTCTGGTTTTTTCGCGGTCATTTGCTGAAAAAACAAGCGCATTTGCTGGCAATCCTGTTCAAAACTTTCACCGGTTTGCTGCAACGGGCCAAATACCAGTTTCTTTTGCGCATAATCCAAGCCAAGTAATTGGATAGGTACCCCAGCTGTTCTGGCAATATTCCAAAAACCTGAACGCCATACGGTCACTTTCTTACGCGTACCTTCTGGCGAAACACCCAGAATAAGCTGCGGTTGCTCAGCAAATTGGCGGGCGATTTGCTCGACCACCCCATGGCGCTCAGAGCGGCGAACGGCGATCCCCCCCCACCGCACTAACCAATTGCGCAGTGGCCAGACAAAAATACTGTGCTTACCTAAAAATGAGATTTTTACGCCCAGCGCCAAACTGGCCGCCATCGCAATGACAAAATCCCAGTTTGACGTATGCGGAGCAACCGCCACCACAAACTTTGGCAAGGGCGGCAAATTACCTTCGATTTGCCAACCTAGTTTTACCAACAGCCATCGACCAAACTTTTGTGCTGCTGGACTGTGGTGCCGTGGTGCCTCTTGCGGTAACTCTGGCCAGTGCTTCATCACCGATAACCTTATTTCGCCAACAGTGGTTGATAAGCCGCGAGTAACAGTTTGAGACGCTGCTGATTTTTAAGACCTAAGCGCACCATTTGTTTATGGGCCATAGACAACTGCTCTATCTCAGGATCGGCAAATGTATATTGCACAGACTCCAGTGCTAACCGCGGTTCGTCGGCGATTTCAGGAGCAGAGAGCAATAGACGAATGGCTTGTTGTACCCGATCCCTAAATTGAGCATCCGGATAGCCTAATTCAAGATAAGCCTGTTGTAACAAAGGATATAGCCGGTTAAATAATGCCACGACTTCTGCTTTTGGTGCGCTTTCCAGTAAATCCAGATACCGCTGATACCGTTTATAGTTAGCGATTTCCAGTTGATACTGCTGATCGTTTTTCTGCGCTTTGAAATCTTGAGCTAAGCCCTTAAATAACGCTTGCTCAGGCACAATACGGCCTTGTGCAATATTATCCACCTGAACGACAAAACGTCGAATCATCTCCTCGTTAACAAACAACGAAGCAAGCCCGGCTTTCCAAGGGAGTGCCAGCAGTTTTTGCTGCACATAAACATCTGACTCATCAAGTGTTGGTAATGGTTCGGTCGCCACAACCTCCTGCTCTGCGGGCAAAACGGTCGTATCGGTTCCTGCATCAGCTGCCTGCGCACTGATTTCATCTTCTGGTTCTTGTTGGGCTGACAACACATCGACCGGTTCAGGCTCCGGCTGCGTTACTGCTGGTAAAGTTGGCGTCTTCTCGACAACCACTATCGGCGCAGGCTCAGGTTTGAGAAGGTACCAGGCTCCGGCGGCTAAAAGAATGACAGCAACAACAGGACCAATCCAGTTGGAAGTTGAAGTACGGTTCAAAGTTTGATGAGTTGGAGTGCGGTCTGACATAGATCCCTCGCAAATAACAGATGACAACAGACTAATACTGTACCCGAAGCGACTGCAGCACACCACCCGCTGCGGCATCTTTGCAATAAGCACAGACCCATTCTGTCAATCGGAGCGTTGCATTGTCAGCCAAACTCAGCAATAGTTAGCAAAGTTGGAGTGTTCACTGCAGGTTTTTTTGTTGTGTTGTATGAGTGATTTAAACCAAAACCCAAAAGTCGCATTATTGCTAACCGGTGGTGGCGCCAGAGCCGCTTATCAGGTCGGTGTGCTCAAAGC
>JAHJNE010000572.1 GCA_018820995.1 Gammaproteobacteria bacterium
CCAGCTGGCATCTCGTTGAGCTGAGTGTTGAGCGCATTCAATTCGTCTTGCGTCATGTTCGCAATCCGCATTTGCGCATCTGCCGGGCTGACACCCAATTCAATCAGTTTGTTCTGCACTGCGGCATCGCCGACAAAAGACAACACTTGCTGCTTGTTGTAGTTAAATTGCTGATTGGCAATCACTTGGTCAGAACTATAGACATCTGCTATGGCTTGGCCGCCAACGAACAATAACATTGAGCAGGCAATACTGGTTTTTATCAATTTATTCATCATTTTTGTATCCTTCAACACATTGTTTTTAAGAAAGATGATCGTTTCAAAATAAGATTTAAACCGACGCCTATGCAGCCTTGGCAGAGTAGTTGATTGCTCAGCGTGATGCAATGCAACATTGTTGAATATGCGTTTTATCTAAATTTGACCCATCACATCGTTTGGTTTGTTTGTTCTGCATCTCAAACCCTAAGCGCCCACCCAAACAATCGCGGCCTCTTACTGAGTATTGGAAAAGACCTTTATTGGGCATGGAATAGCAAACTTAAAAAAGCCGATGGCGCTGGTGAGCCAGTCTTCGTCGGTGACGATGGCTATTTTGTCCCAGGATCTGAGGTGACTTAAACCTAATTTGGCGTCGTCCCATATCGCGCCGCCGGTAAAGCCGGTGAAGGTTGGCGCCAAATGGTAGAGAATACGAATTTTGTCGGTTTGCTTTAACCTGGCTTCTATCTCTGGAATGAGTACTTGTTCGTAATCCTGGGCACTGACTTCGCCGGTCGCGAGAAAGCCGCAAATCGACGCTGGAATATCGTGAATGATTTCAATCATTTTGATGTCCTTCGCAATAGGAGTGGGTAAATAGTACACAACCTTTGTGCTTATGCTGGCTTTAGGCGGTTGATTTTGCCTACGATAAGCAGTGCGGTGTCTGGCTGCTGTCCGCGTGTTAAAGGATGTACCACGATGTCAGAACGTCTCACTGTTAGTATCATACTGCATAATTTGCAAAGTGATTGTGCGCTAGCCAACCAACAAGGTGAATCGGCACTACCGGTGAATGCGATGGTTGACTCTGAGTTATCGCACAATCGCCTATTTAAGGTGCGGTGATATATTGGCTAGCCATCCATCAGAAAATTCGGAATCGGGAGGAACGGCCCGTTTATTGGGAATGAGCAAGCCGTGACCGGTACCAGTGTCTTGAATACTTTTGTTTTTTATCTGTGTTTTGAATATCTTTGAATCGACTGTCTTGAGCGTAATGACAGTGCAGCAACGATAGTAATGAACGTTAATGTCCATGACCAATCGGCGTTGGTCGCCTATTTTAATGTTATTTGCTGATGCATTGACCTGTTGTTCATTAAATTTGAAATACATGGACGCCGCGAAAGTCGAAACCAGATGGCGGCGTTCAAGGAAAGGGGCTTGGCTTGATTGATTTGATGTTTGCCTTGGCGCTGATCCAAGGCTGCTGGCTGTTTTATGCGATTTGGCGTGACCGGATGTTAAATCCTGCCGGACAACCGCATCTATTAGTCTTGCTCAATAGTTTACTATTGGTCATGGCTGAAGCCTGGATCCTGTATCAACCCTGGAGCCAGCAGTGGCCAGTTCTGGCGGGTATGACAGCAGCGCTGCCGTTAATGTTTGGTCCGGCACTGTATGGTTATGTCAGCAGCATTACTGCCAGGTCTTTTCGGCCGTGGCTGCATTATGCACCTGGAGTGCTCTGTTCGCTGGCAATTTGGCTCAGTCCCTTATGGTCATTGCTGATGCCGCCTATGTTGCTGTTGGTTGGTCTAAAACTGCTGTCGTTATACGGCTATTTGCTACTGAGTCTGATGTGTCTGCGTCGGCAAACCGATATTTTAAGCCGGCGTTTGCGTCAGCTGTCGATGGCTTTATTGCTACTGGTCAGTGTGGCGCTGCTGTTGTTTATGGCAGAGCAACAAGGCTGGCAATTCTGGCCTGGCAGCGATTTACTGGCGGGTCTGGGCTTAGCGCTTTTTGTGTATGGCGTCAGTTTAGTGGTGCTGCGCGAATGGCAAAATTATATCTGGACCTTGCAGCCGCAGCGATTACCGCTGGCGATAGTCGCAACGGGCGGGCGCGCGATAACAACGCCAGAAGCTGATAGCGTTGAAGCAGCTCACACAACGCAAGCCACGCACGTATCGCCAGCCCGCACAGAATTGTTAAACGAAGATACCGCGCAGCAAGTATTCGCGGAACTGCAGCAGCTATTGCAAACCCAGCAGTTATGGCAGCAAAGTCAGTTTCGGCTGGCGGATTTGGCGGCGCAGAGTGGTTTTGCCGAACACTATATTTCTTATGTCATCAATAAATTTGCCGGTTGTAATCTGCAAACCTGGCTGAATACTTTTAGAGTACAGCAAGCGGCGATACTGCTTTGCAGTAGTGATCGCCCCATTCTGGAAATCGCCCTGGAGGTGGGTTTTAACAGCAAAGCCACCTTTAACCGCGTGTTTAAAACCCTGCAGGGTGTGACGCCCAGCGAACATCGGCAGCAATGTGGCCGTTAGGTGCTCAAGTGAGGTGGCTCGTCCCTGAGCATCGATGCCGTGGTCGGTTATTTCAACAGTGGTTATTGCACTGATAGTTTTAACTGCGCAATGGCGGCGTCGAGCACCGGGTCCTGTCCGGCCTGCACCTCAGCGAACGAGGGGGCTAATTGCAGGTGCGGCGCAATGCTGGTTTGGCGGTCGTCTGACGTTGACCTGACAAACAACCGCGTTGCCACTGCCACGGCAAGGCCGGTATTGGGCAGCAATACCAGATTGTCTTCGCCAATATGCACAGCGCCGGCACCGGTCGGTTCGCCGATATACACCGCTTGTAGCGCCTGTAAATCTGCCGCCAGTAACGCGGCGGCTGAGAAAGTCCGGCCACTGGTCAGCACCATTAACCGCCCCGGTTGTTGCAAAGCCGGTTGGCGCTGCAAGAACTGCAAAATGTCCGGGATCATTTCACCATTACCACCATTGTTCTGGCGTAAGTCGATAATCAGCCCGGTAGCATTGTGGGTGCGCATCGCCTGATCCAGTTGTTGCATCATCTGCGCTAAACTGACGGAGTCGTCATTACGCAATTGATTGAGTTGCCAGTAAAAAGTGGGGCTGTTGGCGATTTGCGCAAACCAATACAGTTGATTGGGCTGGCGGGCAGACAAGGGTGGTTGGCTAGGCACTATGGCTTGCCAGTCGGCCGCTGGTAGTTGCGAGCTGACCATCCCTTGTAAGTCGGCCATCGACAACGCCGGCGCTTCGATGCTGATTTCTTTGGGCGCTGATTGTGCTTGCTGTTGAGCTGCCTTGTCATGCGCAACTTTGTTGTGACTCGCTTTGTTATGCGCCGCAGGCGTTGCTTGTAGCGTTAACGCAAGCGCTGTGCTTTTGGTGTCGCCACCCAATGCCCTACTATATTCAGGTAGCACCATCAACAGGCTACTGATGTATTTCAGGCCACTGTCGCTGTCGTGTGCAATCAGCGTTTTGGCCTGTTCCAGCCATTGCTGCGGCGTGATGCCGGCAATTTTTTCGACTTTGTGACCCAGCAGATTCACATAAGGGTGAGCCGCTGCCGTGACATAAAGCCCATCAGCAAACCAGCGCAGCCGGATAGGCGCAGCGTGAAATGCCATCTCGCCCTGAAATGGTGGATACAACTGACTATGACCGGATGCGAGTTGGCGGAGTATCCGCATCAGTGCCACGATATTTTGCTCGCTGTCGGACGATTGAGTTGCGGCCAACGCCCGTAATTGTTGTTGCACGGCGCTAACGATGCTTTCTGTGGCATAAGCACTTTCGCCGACTCTGGTGGCCAGAAATTGCAAATCCGCCTGCCATTTTGCTGCAGCAGTAGCCGTGGCGGGTAAGGCAGGCCACAACAGTTGCTGATAGTTTGGTTCGCTGGCGATCGCCATTAGCTCAGGGCTACCCAGAAGCTCTTGTTCGGCATTGACCAGTTTAAATTTTCGGGCCTGTAAAAAGTAGTTCACGGCTGCTTTGCTGTCACCGCTGCTTGCCGCCAATTTCGCCAGCTGAAAATAACTGCGTCCGGGGCGATAACCCAGCTTGGCAGCCTGTTCGAAAGCGGTGATGGCTTGCTTGTTTTTGGACGCTTCAGTTTTGGTCGATTGAGTTTTGTCTGCTTGAGTCGTTACAGGCTTAGACGTTGCAAGCAAAGACGCCTGCAAATGCATCTGTGCTAACCCCAAGCGATACCAAAATTCACCCCGCTCTGGACTTTGCTTGGTCAGGTGTTGATAAATTTGCTGATAATCATCCCATTGCCCGGCGGCATAAGCCTGGTCGGCACGGCTGATTTGCTGAGTGATGGTCTCGATGGTTGCAGTGGCTGCCTGCGGTGATTGTGCAACTGGCAAAGCCGCTGCCTGATTGAGCGTTTTAGCCGCAGGCGCAGTGTCGGCAAAAGCGGCATGACTCAATACATCATGGCCAAGTACAGTGAACGTAAGGCACAAAGATAAAGTGGATAAGCGCATAACAAAACTCCAAAAGATAACAACAGAGTGCAGATTGTCATGGCTTGGATGGAGAAAAACGCCTCAGTTTTCCCAAACCGCAGGTCTCATTTTGAAACTGAGACGCCGGTGCTGATTTGAGACCTGTCAGTTTAAAAGGGGGGGCTGGGAATGTATCGCCGATGTGCTGTATCTGCCGTCTGTCTCTCTTGTCTAAGACAACTAAGACAGCTAAGACAGCTAAGGCGCATCGCAAGTGAATCGGTTTGTCGGGTTCGGTATGACCGCTTTGCTTCAGTGATGGCTTGCCGGGCAGTTGCGCTCAAAGTTCATCAAGGATGTGTCACCAGTTTTTCCCTGCAATAAACAATAAGTTTCCCCTTCGACGGGTGTGAGTTCCCATTGTAAATCGGGTCTGAATATTGGCAATGCAGCAGCAACACAGGCGGAAATAACCGCACTAGTTGATTCACTTTCCGGTTCCTGCTGATTTTGCAGGGTTTGAAGCGGGATTGGGGTGGTTGACGTTGCCAGATTGCTCTTTATGACAACTTTGGCTTGACCGTCATTTGAAGGCTGCAGTTGTAAATCGTAAATCAGTTTTAGGCTCGGGCTCAAGCCAGAGGCGTCTGGATCTGTCGGGTATCTCACTTCAATCCGACGGGTTCTGCGATCCACTTTGACGGCGTTTTCTGCTGTGCCTATCGAAAAGTCTGTTGGGTTCAGCCAGATAGCTTTTGGGACGAAGACGTCAAGCCATGGCTGCCAGAAAGGATCTTGCCCTGTGTTGTGAAGTTGTTCCATCGCAGCTTGTAAGCGCAGTGGCCTTGCGGGACCAAGCATATGGTCGATGACCAATATTTCTGAACTGTGCTGGCATTGGGCTGTATTTTCGCCAACAAGAGAAGCTGGAATTTGTACCTGGCGAATATCCATTTTTATCCAGTTGCCGGTCCACAAATCGCTGGTGAAAGCTAACAATAAAAACATGGTTGCTGCAGCGAACATGCTGAGGAGTAATCTTACGGGCATCGAGTCGTCCTGACATTGAGTTTACCCAAAAACATTACGTAATTCGGTCCGCAATTGCCATCTTTTTCTGTGTTGTAAACTGGGTTATTGGCGTAATATTTTGGTCATGGTTTTGCCTTTGGCCAGTTCATCCACCAGTTTGTCTAAGTAGCGGATTTTTTGCATCAGCGGATCCGCGACTTCTTCCACCCGAACGCCACAAACCAGGCCGGTAATCAACCCGCAGTTGGGATTCAGCTGCGGCGCTTCGGCAAAAAATGCTGCAAAGTCAGTTTGTTGTTCAATCTGC
Organism: Gammaproteobacteria bacterium; assembly: GCA_018820995.1. Taxonomy (GTDB): domain Bacteria; phylum Pseudomonadota; class Gammaproteobacteria; order Enterobacterales; family Alteromonadaceae; genus Pararheinheimera. The sequence goes on from JAHJNE010000572.1 coordinate 5,834, forward strand.
AGTTGCAGTTGCGGTAGGGTATAACCGGTGAGCCAGCAGATCACTTGATCAACTTCCTCGGTTGTTCTGCCTTTACGTTGGGCTTTTTGCAGATAAAGCGGGTAGACCTTGGCAAAAGGTGTGTGGAAAATCCGATGTTCAGCCATTTGTCCCCCTCTGCCAATCAACATAATAGGGTTGCGCAAAAATTCACTACAACCCGCTGTTCATGTTATTTAATTTCAAATAATTCCACATCAAAAATCAGCACCGAACCCGCAGTGATTTTGCCGGTGTTGCGATCACCGTAAGCCAAGCCAGACGGGATAAAAAAGCGGAATTTGTCGCCGACTTTCATCAATTGCACACCTTCAGTCCAGCCAGGAATGACCCGGTTTAACGGGAAACTGATGGTTTCGCCGCGCTCAACCGAAGAGTCAAACACAGTGCCGTCAATTAAAGTGCCGTGGTAATGCACCCGCACCGTGTCGGTGGCGGTTGGATGACGGTCGCCGCTGCCACTTTGTAATACCAAATATTGCAGGCCGCTGGCAGTGCTTTTCACCCCTTCTTTTTGGCCGTTTTCCATCAAAAACGCGCTGCCTTGCTGATGATTCAGTGCGGCTATTTTTTGGTTATTGCTGTTGTTATAGAAGTAATACGCCACACAGGCGACGACAAGCACAAGTAAAACAATTTTCATGTTGGATCCGGTTAATTTTAGCGGTTGCTGGTCATCTTATTGTTAATGATGGTCTTGGTCAAAGGTGGGATGGTTGCGGGTTCACATTTTCTACTGATATTGTTGCTGTCGTCGCTATCGGCCCTATGGTGAAAAGGTGGCGACAATAGGTTCATTTCAGGGGAGATGGTGATTGTGGCTGTTGGTTTTTTCCAAAGATCATGGCAGTCTGGACCCAATTTAGCCCTTTGAAGGTTTCAACCATGCGCTGCTCGAAAAAAAGTAACCGGCTTTTGCAAGTTTTGTCGCTGACAGTTTTCGCAATGCCGTTAGCCGCCGTGGCTGTTTCAGGCTCATATTCGACGCTCGCAGCCGTCACCTTTGCCACTGTAGAATCTGCGGCTAAAGCTCAGACTTCATTGCTCAGTGTCACTCAGCAACAAACCATCACCGATTTATTAACATCACAACCGCTGACCGCCGCGATGGTGCTGCAGGACCTGCAGACGGGTGAGACATTTTCGCACAATGCCGACGCCAAAATGCCACTGATGAGTGTATTTAAGCTACCACTCGGAGTACTGGTGTTACGCCAGGTGGCTGCTGGAACTTTACAACTTGACCAGCAAATTACCGTACAGCGTGCGAGTCTGTTGCAAAACACCTGGAGCCCGATGCTGAAGTTATATCCGGCAGCGACGTTCAGTATCAGCGTGCGGGAGTTATTGGAACTGAGCGTGGCGCAAAGCGACAACAATGCCTGTGATTTGTTGTTTAGCTTGGTCGGTGGCCCGGCAGCACTTCAGCAATATCTACTGGAACTTGGTTTGCGCGATGTGCAAATTGAGTTGGATGAAAAAGGATTGCACCAGCATTTTTCAGCGCAATATCAGAACTGGATCAGTGCCACAGCGGCAGCCTCCTTTTTGCGACAGCTGGCCAGTGGTAACTTACTGCCCGCGGCCGAGCAAAAAGTGTTGTGGCAATGGCTGGTCGACACCCCAACCGGCAAGCAACGGATTAAAGCGGGCTTGCCAGCAGGTGCAGAACTGGCGCATAAAACCGGTACTGGTGGCAGCGATGACAATCAGCTGCAGGCCGCAATCAATGATATCGGTATTGTCACTTTGGCCAATGGCAAACGTTATGCTTTAGTGCTGTTATTTAAAGACATCACACTGCTGCAGCCACAAGCCGAAGCTTTGATGGCGGAGATCACGCGTCAATTGTTCTGATGCTTTAATCGATAACTTCATGACCGGGCATGCATGGTTTGATTACATTTACTGCCCCATTTCTTTGCACTTTTGACAGACCATCCATAGCAAATACTCCTTATGACGGATGTCACAGAAAGGACCAGCCACGCTGGATTACCATTTTTGTGCCAGACGCGGTCTCATCATTCAATGCCTTGAACGCTGTTGCTTCAGACCAAAAGTGGATCTTCAACAGGTCATGCAACTACGACAAGTCAATTTTTCTTTGTATCTATCTTGCTAAGTACACACTGAAAAAATTTATCTATTAATTTCAAAACGATAAGAGCGTTATTTGATAAGGTTGGTTGACAGTTAACTATATATGCAACATATTGCGCAATATGTTGCATATCTGAGGTTGTCCAATGAAAGAACTGAGTTTGTATAAAAACTATGGTCACAGTTTTTTGCCGAAGCTGGCTTTTGATTTTGTCTCGATGGTTGAGAAACAGGCTGGAGCTGTCTATCAAGATATGGGATTAGTTATCCCGGTTATTACTTCTTCCACACTCGTTCTGATCGCAAATCAGGAAAAAGCATCTTTACTGGAAATAGCACGTGGTTTGGGCATTCCACACCAATTAGCTGCGCAGCGAGTTAAAGCCCTGCTAAAACTTCATGTTATCGATGCGGATAAAGATAACGCTGATAAGCGTCGCACCAATTATCAGCTAACAGCCTCGGGCATTCAGCAACATCAATTACTACTCACTTATTTAAGTCATGCCGACAAAGTTTTCGCAGCGCTGACAGAAGAGTTTGGCGTCGATTTGATGGCGGTGCTAACCGCAGTCAACAAATCATTTGCCGAACGTCCGTTAGCAAGCCGAATTCGTGAAGGCGGTGTTTAAAAATGGCTAGATTTTTTTCAGTGATGTTATTGGTTTTGACCTGGTATGCCAGTGCCAATAACACACAAGTGATAGATGATGTCGCCAATATTGTTGAGGCACAGTTTGTTTCAGAAAAAATAGCGGCAGAAGTTGCTGAAGCGTTAAGGCAACCTCATTTCAAATCGACAATGTCGACCATCAAGGATCCGAAAGAATTTGCCAAACGATTAACGGATGCACTTAGAACCATGTCAGGAGATAACCATATTGGCATCGTTTTTTCCTCGGACGATGTGCAACGTTATCGCATCCGGGAGCAGGCAAAAACAAATGCGACGGCACAAAAGCAGCAGGCAGCCAATAAAGCTAGCGAACTGGCAGCATCTGCATCCGCGAATTTCGGAATTCAACAAGTTCGATTGCTGGATGGCGATGTTGGTTACCTTGAAATGAGTTATTTCGACGGTTTTGTGGATGAAAGCGCCCCCGTGTTTGCAGCGGCTATGAACATGCTTGCTAGTTCAAAAATCATTATTTTGGATCTCCGCCGAAACGGTGGCGGCAACAGCAGAGTTCTCCCCCTATTTTTGAGTTATTTTTTAGGCCCGGAACCAGTTCACTTTGCGACAAAATCAGAACGGTGGAATAATTCGTCTGAGAAGTTATTTACTACGTCAAATGTGCAAGGTCATCGCCACTTCAACAAACCAATCTACATTTTAACGAGCGGAACGACTTTTAGTCTGGCAGAGCATGTGACTTACCATTTGCGCGCATTTAATCGTGCAATTGTCATTGGTGAGAGAACTTATGGTGGTGGCAAAGCTTTTGATCCAATCGTCGTCAGTGATGATTTTTATCTCAGAATGCCAAGGGTTGATCTCGTCAATGCGCGCACAAAAACCATGTACAAAGAGGGGCAAGGGATCGCCCCAGATGTAGCAACGACCGCGCAAGCGGCCTATCATCAGGCCTATTTGCTGGCATTAACCTCCTTGGAAAACCAAGAGCAAAATGCCGCACAGAAAGACTACTATCAGTGGGTCAAACGTATTGTGAGCGCTCAAGCCTCTCCGGAACAAACACACCACTCTTTACCACAGTTTAAAACGCGCCATCGTTTCGCCGATTTTGAATTTGAAGTTCGTCAAAACGAACTATGGTTGTCATTCAGAAAATTGCCATGGGTGAAGTTAATCAATCTGGGGAATGGCTATTTTTATGACGACCGTTCTATACAGCGGCAATTCTCGTTTGTAAAAGAGAGTAACGGCTTCCAACTAAAAGTTTACCGTGCGGGAGAATCACCGGTTTTTATAAATGAAGTTGTCGACAACTCTATACCGTGAACAGCGATACGGCTGCCAATATTGAGAAGCAACGATGGTGCAATGTGTCAGCAGGTTGAATGACTAAAAATGAAAGAGGGTTGCGACTGAAAGAGCGCTGATGGTGAGATGGGGCGTGCGGGGAAATTGTTAAAAATGAAATGGCCTGCGCCAAACTATCGACGAACGATGGTCTGGTGCAGGCGCAGATGTCAGAACGCTAACGAGTTTGCTTAGAATTCTTGCACTGTTGGGCGCAGTACAATTTCATTGATATCAACATTGGCGGGTTGCTCGATGGCGTAGGCCACAGCACGAGCTACGGCGTCAGCCGGAATTTCATTTTGTTGATAAAACGCCTGCACAAATTCAGCGCTGGCACTGTGGCCGCTGCCGTGTTTCAGTTCTGATTCAACAGCTCCAGGTAAAATGGTGGTGGTGCGGATATTGCCGCCCACTTCGTGGCGCAGCCCTTCACTAATCGCGCGTACGGCAAATTTGGTACCGCTATAGACAGTGCCGCCCGGGCTGAATACTTTTGCGCCAGCCACTGATGAGATATTAATAAAGTGACCGCTTTGCTGTGCTTCAAACACCGGCAGGGCGGCAGCAATGCCGTACAACACGCCTTTGATATTGATATCAATCATCCGATCCCATTCGTCGACACGACGTTCGCTCATTGGCGCAATCGCCATCAAACCTGCATTATTCACAATCACGTCTAACCGGCCAAAACTTTGTACCGCCAGTTGCACAGCAGCTTCTAAATCGGCGGCGCGGGTGACATCAGCCACCTGATAAACCGCTTCGCCACCGGCAGCCTGAATGTCGTTCACTAAGGTAGCTAACCGATCTTCACGGCG
>JAHJNE010000573.1 GCA_018820995.1 Gammaproteobacteria bacterium
AATAACCCGAGCCGGCGCTTCTGCAGTTAAAGTTAACGTGTTGCCGTCCGACATCAATGCCGCCTGATGCGTTTGCACCCGACTGCCGGCAATTTTAATCTCGCCTTCAAATGGATAAGCCAGAGCGTTGTGACCCGCCGGAACTTGCAACTGCACCGATTCACCAGCTGTAAGTGTCAGATCGACATATAAAGGCTCTGTTGACAGTCCCTGGATAGGTCCGGTCACAGATTGCTGTTGCAGTGGTAAAGTCAAAGTTCCGGCAATGACGACTGCATGGCCGCCCCCGGACAAGCTGATGTTTGTCAGTTGTTCTGGTTTTAAATCGACATACGCCGGGTCTTTCATTTTTTCGCTGGCCGGTAAATTTAGCCACAGCTGAAAACCACGCATCAAGCCGGACTCTTGTTGCGGCATTTCTGAGTGAATTATACCGCTCCCAGCCGTCATCCACTGCACACCACCAGATTTAAGATGGCCCTGATTGCCCAGGTGATCTTCATGCAACATATGGCCGTCCAGCATATAAGTGACGGTTTCGAAACCACGGTGCGGATGTGCAGGGAAACCCGCCAGATAATCGGCAGCCTGATCAGAGCCAAAACAATCGAGCATCAGAAATGGGTCGAACCTCAGCTGTGGTTGCAGGCCTAAACTGCGCCGGATTTTCACTCCGGCACCATCTGATACTTGCTGTGCCGGTAAAATTTGTTTGATTTGCCGTTCATTCATGATGGTTTCCGCCGCGTTTATTGATAGAGACGTTATTTAATCTGAAACTTAATCGACAATAAATCGCATTAAAAAGCACTTACCGTTCGTTTTAATAGGATATTAAGCGTTTACCTAAGGTTTTTGGTGCTTTAACTCATGTTCGAGGAGCCATAATTTCCGATTCAGTCCCCCGGCATAACCGGTCAGACGGCCATTGGCGCCAATAACGCGGTGACAAGGCACCACAATCGCAATTGGATTGCGGCCATTGGCTGCACCGACCGCCCGCACAGCTTTTGGATTTTGCAGCTGCGTGGCAATAGCGCCATAACTGCAGCTCTGCGCGTAAGGAATGGCACAAAGTGCCTGCCAGACTCGCTGTTGAAAAAAGCTCCCTACCGGTGCCAGTGTTAATGAAAACTGTTGGCGGCTGCCGGCAAAATACTCTAGTAATTGCTCCACGGTTTGCTGCAAATGTTGTTCTGCACTTGAAGATTCATCAACTGTTTTTGCACTTTCTGCTTCTGGTGGCGTGACCCTGTTCAAATCCGAAGTCAGTATCGCCTTTGGCAGGACAGGTGAAGCTGTCATTGGGTTGCCCATATAGAATGGACAATCTTGCTCGGTAAAACCAATAGCAGCAATGCCTTGTTTGCTCGCGCTGATGGTCAGACGGCCAAGCGGAGTTTCGATTGTGCTGCTTACTGTTTGATTTAATAAGGGGCTGTTCATGCACAGTTACTCCGGACTGACTGACAAAGTTGGCTGCGATGGTTGTTTATTCTTAGCTGGTGCCAACCCAAACCAAAGTTGTAAGGTGGCATAACTGCGCCACGGCGATAAAGTCGCTGGGTCAACAACGTGCTCACGTTGTTGAAGCGCTTTTTGAATGCCTAAATCACCTGCCAACCAGATATCACTATCCGATAAGCCGCGCATTTTGCTGTAGGCTACCGTCCATGGACCAATACCTTTGATGGCAAGCCAGCGTTCAGGATCTGCCTCAGGCTCGGCCATGACCGCAGCGGCCAATGCTTTTAAGGTATCTCTTCTGGCTTGTGGCACCTTGATCATGTGTAAATCGCTCGCAAGGACCTGTGCCGGCGTTGGAAATAGTTTTTTCCCGCTATTTGACGCCAGCGATGGTGGCAAGTTTGGCGTGTTTGCTAGGTCAATAGGTGTGACTGAAGGGGAAGGGGAATCTGGAACTTGTTCTGCTAACGCCTCAACCAGTCGATTGAGTTGCATGCGGGCGCCGGCGACGCTGACCTGCTGGCCTAAAACTGCCCTGACCGCAGCTTCCCAAGCCGACCAGACGCCGGGAATACGTAGCCCGTGGATCAGCGCATCGCCAAACATCGGCTGCAGGCTTTGCTCGACGGTCAATAAATCTGCGTCTAAATCCAATAAACGACGGATATGTGCGACGACTTGCGTTAAGCCGTCCGGATAAGGCCAATGTAAGGTCAGCGCCAGGCTATGTTCGGTTTTAGGGCGGACTTCAAACCAACCGCTGCGCTGCTCTATTGTTAAATTTTGACTAGCTTTGCCATTGTTCATTGCACTTGTTGCTTGCCAACTAACTGCTGGCCAACAAAAAGTACGGCCATAGCTTTGCTCGTTTAGCCATTCAACACCGGTCAGACTGCGTTTGTGCCAGAACTCTAGCAACAAACCAAAATTGAGTGGTGGGCGAAAATTCAGTTCAAGTTCTAACAAAGTACAGACTCCGGCACTGCGCCGTCGCCGAATTTGTCCCGGCGATAGCTTCAGTTGTTTGATAAAGGCGTCATTAAATCGCCTGACGCTGTGAAACCCCGCTTGCATGGCAATATCTGCAACAGGCATATCGGTTTGATGTAACAAAGATTTTGCGAACAAAATTTGCTGATATAACGCGTATTGCTTCGGGGCGACGCCAAGGTGTTGTGCAAATAGTTTGCGCAGGTAACGCTCGCTAATGCCAAGGCGTTCAGAAAGGGAGGCTTGATCGCCATCAATCAGCGCACCTTCACTGATCAATGTTAGCGCACGGCGTAATGTGGTTTGAGTGCCGAGCCAGGCCGGCGAACCGGGCGCGCTATCGGGCCGGCAGCGCAGACAAGGGCGAAAACCAGCGTGAGCCGCTGCCGCGGCACTTTGAAAATAATGAACCTGATGTTCGGCCGGAGCACGCGCCGGACAAATAGGCCGACAGTAGATACCGGTGCTTTTTACTGCGATATAAAACATGCCGTCAAAGCGATGATCCCGGCTTAAACGTGCTTGTTGGCATTGAAGGTCAGTAAGCATAATGGCGGTACCTGCCTGAATAAACGAGGCCAGTTTACCGCGATTATTTGCCGGAACCAGCCGGATCCGGCACTGAATATAAAAATACTTATTGGAAGTGCCAATTCACTTCGATGTTGGTTAAATATAGATGTGGTTTATATGTTTAAGTCAACTTGTTGTACCAAGCCAACGCTAAAGGGCGCACCTTGGTTTTGTTCCCCCAGAAAAATTCCACTTCGTGCAATCCGACCAAGTAACGCCTCACCATCATACAAGCCAAAAGAAGTCGCGACTGACTGTGCTGAAATAGCGGCTATTCCAGCCTGCGGCAGGCTTTGTATCCCTTGTTGTCTTGACCACAAATTTAAACTCTGCCAGCGGCTGTCCGTCGCTTCGATAAAGCCATTTTTGTTGTCATCCAGGGCTGCCAGCTCGTTAAAACCCTGGCCAGAGTTTGGCCCGAACAATTCAAGTCCGGAGTCCAGATGCTGATTGTTGTTTAAATCTTGCATTAAATAGAATTGACCTTGGCCCAAGTCTGGCAATTGAAAGCGTTGACCATCGCCCAATAATTCAAAGGCGAGCCTCTGATTTTTTAATTCAGCTGGAGTGCCACTAAGGCTCACAATCAAAGGGTCTTTGAGTTGTTCGGCGTTAAATGTCCGAAATGAGAATTGCTCTTCCCGCATTGCCAATTCAAACGACCAGCTGAAATTGGTGCCGTCGGCCATGCTCAGTTCGCCGCTGAAGTTAGCGTTTAATTCTTGATAGCGATAGCTCCATTCGGTAACGCTTGCCGCTGGAGCTGAAGGAGCGGGCGATGAAGCTGCGGCGGCGGCATCGTTTTGTTCGTGGTCTGTCAGTTGGGCCTGAATTTTTTCCATTGCCGTGCCATCAATCCATGACAACAATTTACCGGTACTGAGCTGATCTAAAATTCGTTTAACCGCCCCAACGGTTTGCAGCGCGTTAAAGCGCCGTTTGTCTTCATTTTGCGCATCAGATGACGTAGACTCAACCGAAGTTTCAGCGCTGAGTTGCTGTTCAGGGTTTGTGGTTATTGTCATAACTTGTGGTGGCTGAGAAAGTTGAGATGCAGTGTAAGGCGCAGGTAAGCGCTGGGTTTCAGTTGACGCGGGCTGCATCATGGTGTTTTTTGTCGCCTGCGCCAGGCGACCGCTTTGCATTACTTTGTGTTCGTGTACAGCGAATTGTTGATGGGCATCGACGATGTTCATGATCAGCTCCCGGCTGAAATGGTTTCATACCGATCATCGGCCCCAATTGATTAAACTTTAAGCAGGTTTTTATGTTAGAGAGTTTCTTTCGACAACTAAGCACAGAGCCTGAAACGATTAGCTTTCAGCAAACGATAGCGCTGATTGATACATTGTATGACTTCACGCCGACCGCTTTTAGCAATGGAGAGACGAGTAATAGCGCTGGTGAAAATAACGGTTCGTGTAAGATTTTCGCTTTTGCTTTATTACATCAGTTATCTGAGCCACAAACTCTGGCCTTATTTGGTGATTTCTACCGACTGGACGTATTGCCGGATATAAAAGGCAACAATCATCCGAATATCCGGAATTTTATGCGAACTGGTTGGAGTGGTGTTAGCTTTAGTGGGGAAGCGTTACATGGGAAAGGGCTGTAACGCCGAAGTGGCAAAGGATCTCATCAATTTTATACGTTAGCGAAGAGCCTGAATTTTATTGCATTTAGCCAATACCGATTCGATTTTTTTCGCGGAGAAAGGCTTTGCAATAAAGCCACACGCGCCGGCCAGGATACTTTGTTGAACGTTTTCTACAGTGCTGTGGGCCGTCATAATGACGACATTAGCGTTTGGGTTAATTTCTTTCAGTTGGCGAAGTAAGTTCTTGCCATCACAATCAGGTAATTCAATATCCAGAAAAACAACGTCGTGGCGTTGCTTGGTGTAGCTGCTGATACCATGGCTGCCATCTGAGGCTTCACTGACATGGGTGATCCCCAATAACATCAGTGTTTGACGTAAGTATTCCCGCACCGAAGTGACATCATCAATAATTAGTACTGAACAATCGGGTGTTTTCATTCTCAAATCCTTTGCTACTTAATCCATTTCTACTTAACAAGGTGTAGTTGCCATTCAGTCGCTTAGCAAGCTAACACTGTGGCTATGTTTGGTAAAAATTGTTGCCAATTGCCAAATCCTCGGTAGATGTTAACAAATGTAAGGGCTACAGGCACGCGTTTTGCCGAAAATTTCACCTCAACGAACGCAAGTTGCTAAATGATCTGTCTTGCAGTTGCCATTCTTGTCATTTGTAAGCTGGATCTTTAATCAAATAGCAAAGAAGTGGGTGTTTTGTGTGCAGTTGATTGATTGCAGCGAGTTTTTCGCTTTACCTTTGTGTTTCCTTTTGTATAATGGCCGCTCCAACGCTAGGGGCATAGTTCCAATTGGTAGAACAGCGGTCTCCAAAACCGATGGTTGGGGGTTCGAATCCCTCTGCCCCTGCCACTTTTCACGGTCGTAACGACAGATGATGAAAAGACCCAGATGAATTCACATCAGCAGCAATTATTGCAGCTTCTACAGATTAAAAAAATCCGGTTGCATTCCGATTTTTCTCATTTACAACCAGAAACACCTCAAGCTGCTTCAACAAGCCCGTCAGAAAAACAACATGCTTCGCAGCCGATTTCAGCATTCGGGCGAACATCAAGTCCGTTGGACGAACCTAAACAAGATCCTCTGGACGCCGATCAGGCAATTGAGTTGTCGCTGGAGCATCAACTTTTTGCTGCTGATATAGAACACGCATTGACGATGCTGACGCCGGCAATACACTGGAGTTGCAAGGAGACAAATCACACATTGGCGCTGGTTGAAGATGTTCTTTACACACCGTCCTTGTCAGCATTGTCTAATCCTCAGCT
>JAHJNE010000066.1 GCA_018820995.1 Gammaproteobacteria bacterium
ACTAAGCCACGTAAGTGACTAAAAGCATTGGCAATGCGTTTAAACTGCGCGGCAGTTTGTTCATTGTCATAGGCAATATCATCGATAATTGCCAATCGCTGTGCCGGTTTTAAACTGGCAAATTTCATTTGAAACCGCTGCTCGGCTTCATCATCAAGCCAGGCTAACGCAGCCAGAATCACCGGACGGTCTTGTTGTTGCCTGGAATACGGGGCACTAATCCACTCATCAACTACCGTCGGCACATTCACCTCTGACGCCGAAGGCACTTCACCGTCCCGAGGGATTAAAATATCGGCGACTATAGCTAACAAGGTCAGTTGTGCCGCGGTCATCGTTAACGGCCAAGGTGATTTAGGTGCAATGATTAAGTTAGGATCTTTGCCATAACCAGGCCCTCCAATCGGCGTTAACTGTAATTGTGGCCAATGCTCGCCGGTTTTTACCCCCACTTCTGCTGCGGCAGAAGTGGCAGCTCCAGAGGGTTGTTCGCAACCACTGAGTAACGGCAACATGGTACTGGCGGCAAGACCAGCCAGTAGTTTTAATGAATCACGCCGACTCATCCCTGATTGATATTGATAGCCCGGCGCTTCAGAATTGATTTTTGTAAGATCGGTCATCTTAAAGCGCTCCTTTAGCGAGTTGCTCTGCCAGCCAGGCAGAATTGCGCATCGCCAGGGTCATAATGGTCAGAGTGCAGTTTTTATGTGGGTTGGAAGCAAATACACCGGCGTCCATCACAAACAGGTTTGGACAGTCCCAGGTTTGGCCCCATTGATTGGTCACCGATTCCTTTGGCGATGCTCCCATACGGGTAGTGCCCACTTCATGAATGATTTGCCCACCTTTTAAAATTGCATCCTCAGCTTTAGGTAATTCGCCGACCGTTGCGCCCATTTCTGTCAGAATAGCTTTTGCGGTTTGCAGACCATGCTCGACCTGCTTTAACTCATGCTCAGACCATTTCCAATGAAAACGTGGCACCGGAATACCCCATTTATCTTTCACTTCCGGGTCTATATCCATAAAACAATCTTCGTTCGGCAGCATTTCACCACGTAATGCAAAATGGACATAAGCACCATATTTGTTTTTAACCTGCTGTTTTAATGACTTTCCATAGCCTTGCAGACTGGTATCGATGCCAGCACCAGGTTCGCCAAAACGACCGCCAAGCTCAAAATGGTAACCACGTGGAAAACTAAGCTCTTTCTTTGCGTGCGCCTGATGACCCCACCAAGGAATAAACAAATGGTTGGCAGTATGGCCATCTTCGTTGTAAATCGGCCGACCCTGGAGTGCAGGGATCATCGCCCCTAAATTAGCACCAGTAGAATCCATCAAATTTTTACCGACCTGGCCGCTGGAATTGGCCAAACCGTTGGGATATTTGGCACTTTTTGAATTGAGCAACAACCGCGCAGATTCACAGGCACTGGCAGCCAGAATCACCACTTTGGCAGTCACTTTGTATTCGGTGGCGGTTTTTTTGTCGATGTAACTCACGCCAATGACTTTACCGTTGTCATCTACATCCACAGATTTCACCATCGCATCGGTGCGCACCTGTAAATTGCCGGTGGCTTTGGCCATCGGAATAAGCGACGTAGTGGTTTGAAAAGCCGCGCCAATTGAACAGCCGTGGCCACAAGGGGTGGCATAAAAACAAGCTGCGCGGTTATCAAGCGGACGCGTCAGCACAGCACGGTGCATTGGAGCCGCTGGAATACCCAGTTTTTTCGCCGCAGCGGCAACGAGCAATTCAGGAATACGCGGCACCGGTGGCGGCTGCAACACACCTTCAGGCGATGGTGGCATGTCATCAAGACCGGTATTGGTGCCACAAACGCCGACTAAGGCTTCAGTTTTGTCGTACCAGGGCGCGATATCACCGTACTCAAACGGCCAATCCGCCCCCAAACCATCACGACTTTTACCTTTGAAATCATGTTCGCTAAAGCGCAATGAATAACGCCCCCAATGATTAGTTCGTCCGCCTAACATGCGCGCCCGCCACCACATAAATTCTGAATTTTCTGCGCTGGTGTATGGCTCATCCGGCACCTGCCAACCACCGTCGACGGTCGCATCATAAAAACCAAAATCTTTGTCGCTATTGCCGGCGCCCATCAACGGCGCTTCGCTATTGCGCTTGAACATTGGCGTTTCAGTTTTTGGGTCGTAATCACGACCGGCTTCGAGCAATAAGACCTTGCGCCCGGCTTTAGTCAGTTCATAAGCTGCCATCGCGCCACCGGCCCCCGATCCAACCACCAGGACTTCCACATCGAGTTCGTTCATTACTTCAACTCTTTCAGTTTGATGTTTTTAAACCAGACTTGATCACCATGATCCTGCAAGCCAATATGACCGGCTTTTGCTTTGGCAAAACCTTCCCAGGTCGCAAATTTGCTACTTGCCAGCAACTGCTGCCACTGTGGGCTACCAATAGTGACTTCTGCCGTCTGCACGCCGTTTTGCCAAATGGTAATGGTCGATTTATCCAACCGGATCTTCACCGTATTCCATTGCCCGGCGACTTTATGCGAAGACGCAGGCGAGGCAATCATGTCGTACAAAGAGCCTGAACGATGGGTTTCCAGCTTGTTATCTGAGTGGCGCTCGTTGTCTAAAATTTGGATTTCCGGCGCATGAGAATAAATCATGTTACCGGTTTCATCTGCCAGCACAAAAATGCCACTATTGCCGCCTTCAGCAATCTTCCAATCGAGCATCAACTCAAAATTCTGATATTGCTGTTTTGTCAAAATATCACCACCACCAGCTGCGGTTAATTTCATCGCTCCATCTTCAATCTGCCATTTGTCACTGAGATCTGGTTTTTGAAAGTTGCGCCATTGCTGCATGTCGGAACCGTTAAACAACAACTGCCAGCCTTGGGATTTTTCTTCTTCGGTCAGTTGGTTATCAGCGGCGAGTGCCGGCAGACTAAGCGTTGCAGTAAACAACATCGTGGATGCGATGCGCGTTAGGTGGGTTAGGAATTTCAAATTTGTTCTCCTGTGATGATTTGACACTGCTCTATTGGCAGATCTTTGCTCCAGCTGACCTGATTGTGACAGTAAAAGCACGTTTTTTGAGCTGTAATTCATGCTAGCTGCGTTTAAATGACAGCGCTATCACAAATCTATCTTATTTCAAAATAGTCATCACTAACGGGCCTTGGTTGAAATTCTCCAGAAAGCCTCGCGGCTTAGTGTGTAGACGATGGCGTAGAGCCTGTAAAAAACTTGCACTTTACTGCTGGACGTTATTGCAGTGACTTTTTTGCGCTTTCACGACCCTACAATCAAATCTCATCCGATGTCACACCACCAGCGCACCCAACCTTCAAAAAAGCACTTAGCCTCAGTCAGTTACTTCTGTGTTAACTGCTCAATTACAGATTGATTGTTCTTAAAATCAGTGATTAACGCGACGACTTTGCCGTCTTTGATATGCAACAAGGTTGGAATACTACTGATCTTGTATTCATTAAATAGCACCCCTGCCGTGTCGATACTGAAGGTGACTTTCATTTGATAAAGCTGATTAAAATCGGCCAAAGCTTTATCGTCGGTCCAAAGGTGGTTCACCACGCCATGCCACGAATAATTTGGCAGTAATGCGGCCAGTTGATTTAACCCGCTTTGGGCTTGTTTACATGCCGCAGCCATGTCTGGCCTTGTGTCAGCCAAATACCAATCGCACCAGGTCGCGGTGAAAAACAACAAATGTTCCCCTTTCGCCCATGGTTGCAACAATTGCTGTTTTTCACTTGCAGTGACCACTTTCACTGCGCTCGCGGGCAACTGCTGCCCTTTAGCCAACATCGAGATAATGCGATCAAGATTGTCATCTGATTCATGGCTGGTATACACCACTTCAGCTGCTGAATTCGTCAACACACTATAAGGTGTACCTACCAACCCCAAAGCCACACCAAGCTTGCCATCATTGTCCAGCAGTACCGGCATTTTTAAGGCAAATCGTTTGATCACATCAGTGATATGCGCCCGGTTTTCATTGATATTAATGTTCACAGCGATGAAATTTATCTGATCTCCATATTGTTGATGTAACTTGGCAAAATGCGGCATTTGCTCCATACAGGGTTTACACCAGGTGGCCCACAATTTGAGGTAGGTCGGTTTGCCGGCAGCAAGACCACCGATGGTGACCGGCCGCAGATCGCGAAATTGGCTTAGCTCAATATTTTTATAATCCAGTTGCTGCGCATTTGTCGAAAATGCCTGCACCACTAAAAAAACAAAACAAAGTAACAATCGTTGCATAGGTCCCTCGATATCAAAGCGGCTAAAGTCCGGCCGTTGGTAAAAAAACCAACTTCACTGCGGGATCAGAATACGCCATGTTGCAGATGTTCGCATCTGCTGACGATGCTTAATGCGTGTTCGAGTGCCACTTTTCTCTGTTAAGAAAGCAACAGAATTGACAGTTTCATCAGGTCATCTTATTCGAACTTTGAAAGATTTTGCTTTGAATGCAAAATCGATGTGTTGTTGAATTTAATACCCAAATTCGTTAGCGTTGTTAAGGGAGCAGCTATCGACTGCCGCGGTTATGTGATGGAGCCGCAAACGAACATCAACACCATGGACGCCCATGGACATCTTCATCCTTAGTAAGCCAGCAGAGTATTCAAATCACTATGAGACAACAATTAAGAGCTAAAATCATCGACGTCTGTCATCGAAAAATTGCCACTAAAGGCAGCGATGTGGGGTTGTCATTTTATGCTTTTTTTGCCAACAAAAACGACAATCCTGAACTGCTGATGGAAGCTGCCACTTGGTGGATCCAGACGCATCAATTGGATCATTTTGTCAAAGCGCGTCAAATTCTGGATATGATGGACAAGGGGCTGTAACTTACACTGACTCAAAGTCACTGTTGAGTATGTTCAACGCCTATCTCCAATCTGACGCATATTTAGGCCGCAGATTTAACAGACGAAAGTTCATAAACCCGTTTTGAACAGGAGCGACCGATGACCACCTTTAAAACCAGCCGGACGTTTTTGACATCACCTGCGGCGCTATTTGCCGCCATTCAAGATCCAACATGTCTTGCAACATGGTGGGGGCCGGCCGGCTTTTCAAATCGCTTTAGTGTGTTCGAGTTTAAACCAGGTGGGCAATGGGTCTTTACCATGATCGGCCCTGATGGCAAAACCTACCCAAATGAGGCGGTTTTTCTGAGCATCGAGCCCGATCGGCAGGTGGTAATTCAGCATGTCTGTCAACCGCATTTTCAACTCACGATCACCTTCGAGGCAACAGCCGCTGGCACCAAACTTCATTGGGAACAAATCTTTGAAGATGACAAGATTGCCGAACAGGTTCGTCACATCGTTGAACCGGCCAACGAACAAAACCTCGACCGGCTAGACCAAGCGCTGCGCCTTCGCAATGAAAAGAATGCTGTTGATGAGTAAGAGCATGTCGTTGATGAAAAAAGTAGTGATCGTCACTGGCGGTGGTCGCGGTATTGGCGCTGCCACGGCAAAATTATTAGCAAAACAAGGCTATCAAGTTTGTGTGAACTATCGTGTGAATGCCCAACGGGCAGAGGCGATTGTCGCCGAAATCAGCGCTGCAGGCGGTCAGGCATTTTCGATGCGAGCCGATGTCTCCAGCGAAAACGAGGTCATCGCGTTATTCGATGCCACGGAACGACAATTTGGCCCGGTGACCCATCTGGTCAACAATGCCGGCATCCTGTTTTCACAATCAGCCTTTGCCGCCATTGACGTCGAACGTTTCCAAAAAGTCATGCTGGCGAATGTCACCAGCTGCTTTTTATGTTGCCGAGAATTTATAAGACGTAACACTTCGACCGGCGCCATTGTGAATGTGTCGTCGGCAGCCGCCCGCACGGGTTCGCCTTTTGAATATGTCGATTATGCT